>DATDFP010000219.1:0-4394 GCA_036522535.1 Gemmatimonadales bacterium | reverse complement strand
CGGGGCCGGCCACGCCGCCTGACGTGCCGGCGCTGCCGGGGCGAGTTCGAGGTCGCCTGGGACGAGGCATACCTATCGGATGGCTGAGCGATGGGTCATAACCCACCCGTACGGGTGGGATAACCTAGACGGCTAGACGGCTAGACGGCTAGCCGTCTCGCCGTACGAGTAGTTGACGATTGGGCGCTGCCAGGCTAATCTCCACTTCTGACTATATGACGTTCGGCCTCGCGCTGATTTCTCTGCTGGTCCTGCTCCTGGTCCTTATTGGACCACTTGGGGAACGCGGCGCGTTGGTCAGACACCGAATGCTGGATCGCTGAAACAGGCAGTACCTCTGACGACGCCGCGAGTCCCCGGAGACTCGCGGCGTTTTCGTTTTCTTAACTGCGCCCCGAGCGCCACGGCGCGGGGAGAGATTGGAGAGCCCACATGGTCCGAGACGTCGTCATCTTCGACACTACGCTGCGGGACGGGGAGCAGGCTCCCGGCAACACCATGACCCCCGAAGAGAAGCTCCAGCTCGCGCGGCAGCTAGACACGCTCGGTGTCGACGTGATCGAAGCCGGGTTCCCGGCCGCGTCGGAGGGCGACTACCGGGGAGTGCAGGGGATCGCGGCCGAGGTGCGCCGCCCCGTGCTCGCGGCGTTGGCGCGCTCGGTCGAGCGGGACGTCGATCTCGCCGGGGAAGCGCTGCGGGAGGCGGCCCGCGGCCGGATTCACGTGTTCATTTCGACGTCGGACATCCATCTCACCCACAAGCTCAAGATCGGGCGCGAGGACTGCCTGGCGATGGCGCGCGCGGCCGTGCGCCGCGCCCGCCACTTCACCGACGACGTCGAGTTCTCAGCCGAGGACTCGAGCCGCACCGACCTCGACTTCCTGTGCCGCGTGGTGGAGGCGGCGGTCGCGGAAGGCGCGACCACGGTCAACCTGCCCGACACCGTCGGCTACGCCACGCCGCCCGAGTATGCGGCCATGTTCCGCGCCGTGCGCGAGCGCGTGCCCGGTGCGGATCGCGTCGTGCTCAGCTGTCACTGTCACGACGACCTGGGGCTCGCCGTCGCCAACTCCCTCGCGGCGATCGAGGCCGGGGCGGGCCAGGTGGAATGCACCGTCAACGGGATCGGCGAGCGGGCCGGGAACGCGGCGCTCGAGGAGATCGTGATGGCGAGCCGCGTGCGGCCGCAGCTGGTCAACTTCCGCTGCAACGTGGACACGCGGGAGATCTACCGCACGAGCCGGCTGCTCTCGCATCTGACCGGCGTGTTCCCTCAGCCGAACAAGGCGGTCGTGGGCCGCAACGCGTTCGCGCACGAAGCGGGCATCCACCAGCACGGCGTGATGCAGAACGGGCTCACCTACGAGATCATGCGGCCCGAGACCGTGGGCGTACCCCGCTCGACCCTGGTGCTCGGCAAGCACTCCGGCCGCCACGCGCTGGAGCGCCGCTACCACGAGCTCGGGTACGAGCTGGGCGAGGGAGCGCTGGAGCGGGTCTATCACAAGTTCACGGCCCTCGCCGACAAGAAGCGCCAGATACTGGACGAGGACCTGCTGGCGTTGCTGCACGACGGTTTCCCCGAAACGCCCGAGCCGTTCCAGCTCACTCACCTCCAGGTCACGTGCGGGACCGTCGGCGCGTCGGCGGAAGTGCGGATGACCGGGCCGTGGGCGGGCGAGCGCCGGGCGGCCGGCTCCGGCGACGGGCCGATCGCGGCCACCTACGCGGCGGTGAGCGAGATCGTCGGGCAGCCGATAGAGGTCGCCAACCTCGCGCTGCAGTCGGTCACGCCGGGCCGGGACAGCCTGGGCCAGGTATCGCTCCAGGCGCGGGTGAGCGGGAAGTCGCTGTCGGGCCACGGCGCCTCGACCGACATCGTGGAAGCGTGCGCGCGGGCCCTGCTCAACGCGCTCAACAAGGCGCACTTCGCCGAGCGGCTCGAGTCCGAGTCGCTGAACTCCGTCTACCTCTGGGGCGTGTGACGATGACCGAGGTCCTCACGGGCGCCCAGATTCTGTGCCGGGTCCTGGTCGAAGAGGGCGTGGATGTGATCTGGGGCTACCCGGGCGGCGCGATCATGCCGTTCTACCACGCGCTGCCCGATCACCCGCGGCTGCGCCACGTGCTCGTGCGCCATGAGCAGGCGGCGGCCCACGCGGCCGACGGCTACGCCCGCGCGAGCGGCCGGATCGGGGTGTGCGTGGCCACGTCGGGTCCGGGCGCGACGAACCTCGTCACCGGGCTCGCCACCGCGCACATGGACAGCTCGCCCGTGGTCGCGATCACGGGGCAGGTGGCGCGCCCCATGATCGGCCGCGACGCGTTCCAGGAAACCGACGTCATCGGGATCACCCTGCCCATCACCAAGCACAACTGTCTGGTGCGGGACGTCTCCGAGCTGGCGCAACGGGCGCGGGAGGCGATCGCCGTGGCACGCGAAGGCCGGCCCGGCCCGGTGCTGCTCGACGTTCCGAAGGACGTGCAGAACCAGCGTGCGAGCTACGAGCCGGCCGGCCCGGAAAGCGTCCCGGGACGGGCGCGGTCGGTCCCGCGATGCCCCCCGCCGCGCCCATTGTCCGAAGCGGTTGCGGAGGCGGCGCGGCTCATCGCCGCGGCGGAGCGGCCGCTCCTCATGGTGGGCCACGGCGTGATCCTGGGGGACGCGTACGAGGCGGTGCGCCGGCTCGCCGAGCGGACCGGAATCCCCGTGATCACGACGCTGCTCGGCATCAGCGCCTTCCCCGAGTCGCACCCGCTGCACCTCGGCATGCCGGGGATGCACGGGGAAGTCCACGTCAATCGCGCGATCCAGCACGCGGATCTCATCGTGGGCATCGGGCTCCGGTTCGACGACCGCGTCACGGGGAACACGGCGGGCTTCGCCCCGCGGGCCAAGATCGTCCACATCGACTTGGACGTCTCGGAGATCGGGAAGAACGTGCCCACGACCATGGGGATCGTGGGCGACGCGCACCAGGTCGTGACCGCGCTGCTCGCCGCCGTCGCGCCGCGCGACTGCGTCGCCTGGCTCGAGGAGATCCACAGTTACGCGCGGCCGCGGCAGGAGCGCTACCGCGGTGACCTGTCGCCGGAGCACATCGTCGCCGCGATCCACGAGGTTACCCGGGACCGCTGCACGATCGTGACCGACGTGGGGCAGCATCAGATGTGGGTCGCCAAGCTGTACCCTTACCAGCGCCCCAACACGCACATCACCTCGGGTGGCCTCGGCACCATGGGGTTCGCCGTGCCCGCAGCGATGGGCGTGCAGCTGGCCCGGCCGCATGGCCCAGTGTGGGCGATCTCGGGTGACGGCGGATTTCAGATGAACCTGCAGGAGATCGCCACCATGGTGCAGGAGAAGATCCCGGTGAAGATGGCGGTGTTCAACAACGGCTATCTCGGCATGGTGCGGCAGTGGCAGCAGTTCTTCCACGGGCGCCGCTACTCGGCGACGCCGATCTGGAGCCCGGACTACGTGAAGCTGGCTGAGGCGTACGGGATCGCGGGATGGCGTGTGGAGCGCGTCACCGAGCTCGAGGCCGTCCTGGCGCAGGCCACCGCCGAGCCCGGGCCGGCGCTCGTGGAGTTCGTGATCGAGCAGGAGGCGAACGTCTTCCCGATGATCCCGCCCGGCGCCACGCTCTCCGAGCCGATCGAGGCGGAGCCCGTGACCACGGCGGGCGACTGAAGCGCGGGCGTCCCGTGGCCCAGGCGGTGTCGATTCTCCTGAGCCAGGAGCTCGTCGTCCTGGAGCGTGCGGTCGGCGAGCTGCGGCGGCGCAACCTGCCGATCGAGAGCATCGCCGTGGGGCCGGCGGAGGCTCCCGGCATGTCATGCTTGACCGTGATTCTGAGCACCGACGAGGCGGGGGCGGATATGACGGCGAAAAAGCTCAACAAGCTCTCAGGTGTCCGGGAGGTGAAGCGCTTCCCCCTGGACGACGGCTTGGCCTGCGAGTTGGCGCTCATCAAGGTGCGCGTGACCGAGCAGCATCGCGCCGAGCTGCTCGACGTGTGCGAGCTGTTCAAGGCCACGGTCGTCGACGAGACTCCGGACGCGAGTGTAGTCCAGGTCGCCGGCACCGGGTCTCTCGTTCTTGCGTTCATCCGGGCGCTCGAGCGGTTCGGGATTCTCGAAGTCGCACGCAGCGGGTCGGTGGCGCTGCCGCGCGTCTCCGCCGACGCGGGCGCTGCGACCCCGGCTCCTTAACCCTTCACAGGAAAGCGGCTCATGTCAGCATCCGAACTGCTGGTCTACTACGACGCCGACGCCGATCCCGGGCGCCTGCGCCGTCGTACTATTGCGATCATCGGCTATGGGAGTCAGGGCCATGCCCACGCGCTGAACCTGCGCGAGAGCGGCGTCAAGGTCGTCGTGGGCCTGCGAC
>DATDFP010000218.1:0-2296 GCA_036522535.1 Gemmatimonadales bacterium | reverse complement strand
ACATACTGCACCGCGACTCACCTCAAAAGGGACCGAATGCCCGTTTCGTACGACGTCATCATCGTCGGGGCCGGCCACAATGGCCTCGTCACTGCGGGCTACCTTGCGCGGGCCGGGTTGGCGGTGCTCGTGCTCGAGCGGCGGGACGTCGTCGGCGGCGCCTGCGTCACCGAGGAAATCTGGCCCGGGTTCAAGGTCTCGACCGCGTCCTACGTGAACAGCCTGCTCCGGCCCGAGATCATCCGCGACCTGGAGCTGCACCGCCACGGCTACGAGATGCTGCCGCGCAATCCCTCGTCCTTCACGCCCTTTCCCGGCGGTCGCTACCTGCTGCTCGGCCCGGACGAGGAGCTCGTCCGCCGCGAGGTCGCAAAGTTCTCGAAGCGCGACGCGGAAACCTTGCCCCGCTACGAGGCGATGCTCGAGGGAGTGGCGCGGTTCATCGAGCCGACCCTGCTCGAGACGCCGCCCGACCCCTGGTCGCTCCGGCCCCGCGACCTGCTGGCGCTGGCGCGACTGGGCTGGCGCTTCCTGAAGCTCGGCGCCGACGGCCCGCGCGCCGTCGAGGTCGTCACGGGCGCCGCGCGGCCGATACTCGACCGCTGGTTCGAGTCCGAAGAGCTCAAGGTCGTTCTGGCCACCGACGCGATCATCGGAGCCGTTGCCTCGCCGTCCGTGCCGGGCACGGCCTACCTGCTGTTCCACCACGTCATGGGTGAGTGCAACGGCGCGCGTGGCGTCTGGGGTTACGTGCGCGGCGGCATGGGCGGGATCTCGCAGGCGCTCGCGGCGGCCGCGAGAGAGCGGGGCGCCGAGATAAGGACGAACAGCCCGGTGGCGAAGATCATGGTCCGGAACGGTCGGGTGGAGGGCGTCGGGCTGGAGGACGGCTCCGAGCTCCGGGCGCCGCGGGTCGCGTCCAGCGCGGACGCGCACGTCACGTTCCTGAAGCTCGTCGATCCGAAGGAGCTGCCCGATGAGTTCGCGGCGGCAGTGCGGGCGATCGACTACTCGAGCGCGTCCTTCAAGATCAACGTCGCGCTGAGCGAGCTGCCTGACTTCGGCGCGATCGCGAGCGGCGGTCTGCCGCCTCACGCGCACCTGCGGGGCACGATCCACATCGCGCCCTCGCTCGATTACATGGAGCGGGCGTTCGACGACGCCAAGTACGGCCGCCCCTCGGCCAGTCCCATCCTCGAGTGCACCATTCCTTCTGTGGTGGACCCGACGGTGGCGCCCGCCGGAAAGCATGTGATGTCGATCTTCGCCCAGTACGCGCCCTACGGGCTGCGCGACGCCGACTGGGACCGGGAGAAGGACCGGTTCGCGGACCGCTGCTTCGACGTGTTGAGCGAGTACGCGCCGAACTTCCAGCGCGCCGTGATCGACCGGCAGGTACTCTCCCCTCTCGACCTCGAGCGCCGCTTTGGGCTCACGGGCGGAAACATCTTCCAGGGGGCGATGACGCTACCGCAGCTCTTCTTCATGCGCCCGCTCCCCGGGTACGCCGACTACCGCACGCCGATTCGGGGACTCTATCTCTGCGGCGCCGCGACGCACCCGGGAGGCGGCGTCATGGGGGCGTGTGGGTACAATGCCGCGAGGGAAATCTTGCGAGACGTCTGAGACGTCACACGTCAGACGTCAGACGTCAGATGTCTAATGTCTGTCTGATGTCTGACGTCTGATGTCTGACGTCTCTAGTCGGTGCGCCCCTTCGCCGTCGGCGGCAAGTGGCCGTTCAAGCGCAGGTAGATCGCCATCTGGCTGTAATGGTCTGCCCAATCGGCCACCGTGATCAGGGCCGCCACTGCCTTCGTGACCCTGCGACCGCCGAAGAAGTCGACGCTGTCGCCCAGCTGCGCGTCCTGCATCTGGGCGAGCGCCGTCTCGCAGAACTTGAACGACTCCTTCAGGCCCCCTACCAGCTTTTCCTTGGCGTCGGTCCCCGCAAACTTGTCCGCGTCCGGCTGCTTCATGCCGGACGACGCGCTACAGAGATAATTGTTCCCTTCCTTGATCAGGTGGGCGACCACATCGCCGAAGCTCATCTGGGCAGGCGTGGGCTTGAAGCCGTACTTGTCGGCCGGCATTTCCTCCGCGGCTGCCACGATGTTCTTCGTCTGGCGCTGCGCTATGGATCGGACTCCGTCGGTGACCGGGTTCTGGGCGGCCCCTGGAGCCACGAGCGTGAGGGGGAGGGCGCAGACGGCAAGCAGGGCGGTACCGAGCGTGGATCTCATGCCGGATCTCCTGTAAGAGACGTGGTAGCGGTGGCAGAATTCTGCACCGGAAA
>DATDFP010000217.1:0-4723 GCA_036522535.1 Gemmatimonadales bacterium | reverse complement strand
CTGGTGCGGATACCGCGTCGAGAACTCGCGCGGATCCAATCCCACGAGCTCGAGCAACTCGCGCACGCGCCCCGCCGTGCGGGCGGGCGGCCACGCCTCGAGCCGCGGCACGAGGCCGACGTTCTGCTCCACCGTGAAATGCGGGAACAGCCCGATCTCCTGGATCACGTACCCGATGCGGCGCCGCAGCCGGGTCACCGGGAGATCAGCCGCCCGTTCGCCGGCGAGGCGCACCTCGCCCGCCGTCGGCTCGAGCAGGCGGTTGATGAGCTTCAGCGTGGTGGTTTTCCCCGAGCCGCTGCGCCCGAGCAGCACGAGCGTCTCGCCGGAGCCGACCGTGAAAGAGAGATCCTCCACCAGCACGCGCCCGGCGCCGGCATCCGGGAGAGCATAGCGGAGCCCTCGCACCTCCAACGCGGGGGTCACGCCAATCCTGCGAGGACCATCAGGAAGCGACCGTCGAGGCTCCGGCCTTGCCAACGCACCGTGAGCCCCGCGTCCGAGAGGATGCGGAGGAAGGTGTCCGGGACGTACTTGTAGGAGTGGCTCATGTCCAGCCGGTCGTCCTGGCTCAAGCGCAGCAGCTCCCCGCCCATCAGCGCCGCGATGTCCCGACCGGCGTGGAAGTGCTTCGGGATGAGATGCAGGCCCGGAAGACGGGGGTCCTCCTTGGCTTCAAACCGGATCTCCCCGTCCCCGTCCCGGACGCCGACGGCGTGGAGCGGCGCCCAGGCGAATCGGCGGTTCAGCGGGTTGTCGTAACCGGCCATGGTGGCGTCGCCAGCGTACAGCTCGCCGTCCACCAGGAGCAGGTCGCCCGGCCGCAGCAGCCGCGCGAGCTCGCCGGCCGCGGCGATGGGGTCGAAGGCGCCGAGCGTATTGCCGATGAGAATCACGAGCCGACGCGGGGTTTCGGGCTCCGCCGCCAGCGCCTCGCGATGCTCCCGTCTCGTGAAGTCCGCCTTGATCCCCTGCGCGGCGAACCCGGCCCGGAGCGCGCCGCCGCACGCCATCTCGAGGAGCGCCTGGCTCGTGTCGACGGGGACGTAGGAGACGCGGGTGCCGCGCTCGCCCAGCGCCTCGAGCAGGATGAGGTCCTTGTCGCCCTGCCCCGAGCCGATGCTCAGCACTTCGAGCGGGCCGGGCGGGAAGAATGCGGCAAGCTGTTGCGCGGAGCTCCCGATGAGCGACCGCGAGCGGACGAAGTTGCGGTATGCGCCGTCCGAGCAGAGCGCCAGCCAGGCGCGGACGGACAGCGGGAACCAATAGAAAAACTTCTCGGCCAGACGCCGCGCCCGGAACGACGCGACAAACTCGTCGGCGAGATCATTCTCGGTGAGCAATGTGTGGATGAGGATCACGCGGTCTCCGTACGCGCGGTCAGCTTTCCTACCCTCGCATGCCGCGACCCTGTTCGAGTACGGCCGCGCTCGCGCCGAGCCCGGGAACAAACGGTGGGGACGTTTTTGTTCATCATCACCGGGCTCACACTACCGGTTGACGGGCTCCACAGCAACCCGTAGGATTCACGAACGGCTGTCGCGGTGGTCACTTTCTCCTGGAGGATCCAGATGCAGATCATCGAGACGCAGGAACTCGTGCCCAGCTGTCACCGTCCCGAGATCATCGAGACGACCGAGCTGGTGCCGACCTGCCACTCCTGAGGGTGCGGATAGAATGCGCCCGGGGGCCCGGACTGACGTCGGGCCCCCTCCGCGTTTCATAACGTCCGAGCCGCGCCTCGGGTTCGGCGCGTGGGCGGTGGGGGGCGAGGGATGGGGAGCGCCGCATGACGAGGGCGCGCGCCGCGCCGCGATCGAGCGCGCGGTCGAGCGCGGGATCACTTTCTTCGATACCGCGCCGTCCTACGGCCACGGCGGCTCGGAAACGCTGCTCGGCGCGGCGATCAAGCCGTTCCGCGAGCGGGTCGCGATCGCCACCAAGGTCGGCCCGCTCGACGATCCCCGCAAATCCCTCGACGCCTCACTCCGGCGCCTGGCGGGCGACTACGTCGATCTCCTCCAGTTGCATGAGGCCCTGGGGCGCTGGGAGTGGCAGCTCGAGCGGCTGTACGAGCTGCAGGAGAAAGGAAAGGCGCTGGCGATCGGGCTGTGCAACGCGACCCACCTCCAGATCTCCCGGGCTCTGGAGATCGCACCGATCGTCACGTACCAGGGGCCGTACAGCCTGTTCGACCGGGACGTGGAGCAGCGGGAGTTGCCGCTCTGCCGGGAACGGGGGCTCGCCTTCCTTGCCTACCGGCCGCTGGCGTCGGGGCTCCTGACGGGGAAGTACACGGCGCCGCCCCAGTTCGACGCGGCGGACCACCGCCGCGGGATCTACTGGTTCAAGGGCGCTGAATTCGCACGGCGGGGGCAGGTGATCGAGCGGCTGCGCCCGATCGCTCGAGGACTCGACATGCCGCTCGCAGGGCTGGCGCTCGCGTGGGTACTCGCGCAGCCGGGCGTGACCATCGTGCTCGCCGGAGCCCGGAACCGAGAACAGGTGGACCAGAATCTCGCCGGCACCCGGCACCTGACCCCCGACACCTTGGCCGCGATCGACGCGATCGTCGCGGAGGCTTTCCGCCCCGCCCGGCCGACCCCGCATCTCAAGGAGTTGGCCGGAACCTGGGGCGCTCGCGAGCGCTTCATCGTCGAGCGGCTCGACGGCAAGACCAGCTCCGAAGCGATCGCGGCGGCTTGGACCGACAGGGGCGAAAAGCCGATGATCGCCGCGCAGGTCAAGGTCTTCGTGGATCAGCTCCTGGAGCAGGGACTCGCTGAGGTCTGAGGTCTCACGTCTGATGTCTGACATATCGGTTGGAGCGTTCTATAATCCTCACCTGGGCGCCGAGTTGGTCCGGGCAGAGGGGATCGACCACCTCGCGATGGCCGACCCGCCGGCGGCGGGCGACCCGTGGTGGCCGAAGATTCACGAGCGCTACACCCTGCTCCTGCACGACTACCTGGGTCAGCTCTCGGAGCCGCTCGACGAGCGCTCGATCCAGCGCGCCCGAGCGCTCGCCAAGCTGTACCGATCGCCATGGGTCGCCGAGCACTTCCAGTGCCTCCACACCGAGGACGGCCGCTACACCCTCAACTACGTGTTCCCTCCGCTCTATACCGAGGAGTTTCTGGAGCGCTTCGTCCGCAACGCGAACGCGCTCAAGGCTCGGCTCGACCAACCGCTCGTGATGGAGAACATCCCGCGGTTCTTCGACGTGAAGGCGAGCCAGATGCCCGAGCCGGTGTGGCTGCGGCGCTTCTTCGAGGCGACGGAGACCGGGTTCCTCCTGGACCTGCCGCACGTTTGGCTCGAAGCCCACTATCGCGGCCTCGAGCCCCGGGCGTGGCTCGCCGAGTTCCCGCTCGAGCACGTGGTCGAGCTGCACGTGGCGGGCGTCGAGCAGGACGACGACTTGAAAGGCCCGTGGATCGCGCCGGCCGAGCCGACGGATGAGATGCTCGAATTCACGGCCCACGCGGCGGCGGTCTGCCCGCAGGCGAAGGCCGTGACCTTCGACGCCTTCTCGCCCTCGCTCAGCGCCGACGTTCTGTTCCGGAGCGTGGAGCGGATCCGCCGGGCGCTGTGAGCGACCGGGCCCTCCAGGATCGCGTCATCCGGGCGCTCGCGGACGCGCCGTACCGCGCATCCACCGAATGGCGCGGCCGCGCGCTCGCCGACCCCGAGCTGGTCGAGCGCTACGCGCGGTTCCTCGCCCGGCACTTCTACTACGAGCGCATCGTCCACTTCTTCAAGTATTCGCGCGCGCTGGCGCGGGTCACGGGCAGGCGGCCGGAGGCGGTCCTCAGCCAGCCGGGCTTCGACGCGCTGCTCCCCACCGTCGTGCTCGGCAGCCGTGCGTCGGCGCAGGCGGTCGCCGGACTGGTCGTGGACCACGTGGCCGGGAGCGAGACGCGAATTCCTTACCTTGCCGATCTCCTCCGCTACGAGGAAGCCATGATGGTAGTGGAGGCGGGCCCAAGGGTTTGGAGGGAGGATCCCGAGCAGGCCGGCGAGAAAGGAGGACGGGGGAGGGGCCAGGCCGAGAAGGTCGAGGGCACGGTGTTGCTGGAGCTCGCCTACGACCTACCCGCCGTGCTGCCATCTCTTCTACAGCCCCAGACGAGCGCGCCTGAATGCCCGCCGAGGCGCACGCAACTCCTCGTCGCGCGTTCGCCGCACGGCCGGGTAGCGGTGGCGCGAGGCACCGCGGCGATCGCGGCAGTGCTGGAGCTCGCAGACGGTAAGCGGACCCTGGCGGAGCTCGCGGAGGGGGCGGGAATCGAGGTCGCCGAGATCGAGGATACGTTGCAGGGCCTGGTTGATCTCGGGGCCGTGCGGTTTTCGACGGGCAGCTAACTGAGCAGCCGGGGACACCAAGAACCCCAAGCCGGTTAGCGACAGCCCCCCTGACCCCGGGCTTGGACCCAAGCCCTGGACCCGGGATGGCACGCCGGGTTTGGACCCCGGGCTTGCGCCCGGGGTCAGTAACAGCCAGGCCGCAGCTTGTCAGGAATACTCGTTCTCTAGGCTCACCGGGCTGGCAAAGCCGCGCGCCAGCAGCGCGTCCACGCCCGTGATCTTGACCTGGCATTGGTAGCGCCGCTCAAGCTCGTCGCGGACGCGAGCGAGTTCTTCCGGGGAGCGGAAGCGGCGGTGGGCAGCGACGCCCAGTCGCAGGCGCCGGATCACCGCGCGTTCAGCGCGATAGCCGAGC
>DATDFP010000216.1:0-10653 GCA_036522535.1 Gemmatimonadales bacterium | reverse complement strand
GGTGAAGAGTAGCGAGGTGACGAGGCAGGAACACCACAGCATCATTCTCTGCGCTTGCATTGCACAACCCCTTCGACGGTAACGGCCGTCACTCAAGGACGGCGACCGTCATCACTCAAGATTGAGGCCGAGCCGCGCGACGCTTCGCAGCGACTGCACGGCATTGCCACTGGCTTGCCACGACACCAGTTGCAACCTGGCACCAGCCCAATGGCGACTCTGCACAACGAAATCCCTTGGCCTGAGATTGCCGCAGCGTAGCCACAGATCTGCGGCAGAACCGAACCGATCTCCTCTCGTTGCTAGGAGGAACGGCTCATGTTTCTAGAGGGAACGGTTGTGATTTGCGCCCGGGTGCGCCATAGACCGTGAGTTAGTGGCGGGTATATCTTCCGGGAGAGTTGGTCTATCCGTCCGAACTTTTTAAATCACAGCACGTTAGCCGCGCGACGCCGCACCAATCCGCACAGGCTCCGCCTGCGGTCAAGCAGCTCGTGGCACTCGAGGTCGAAGTCGCGCGCCCGCCGACCGGCGCTGGGAGCGCCGGCCGGCGTAGATGATGGATCAGAACGAGAGCGTCACGCCGCCCTGGAGGGCGACCTGGTTCTGCGTGTGATCGTAGCCGTACCGATTGAACCGGTACAAGAAGTCGCGGGCCTCGGCGCGGACGCCCCACCGCCCGAGGCGGTACTCGACGCCGGCGCCCAGGTTGCCGGCGGCCGTCGTCCAGCTGCTGCCGGACCCGATGGGATGAATCGTGAGCCCGCCGGCGCCGCCGACCACGTAAGGAATGACGGCGCCCTGCCCCGCGCGGCGAAAAGTGCGCACCACGACGTCGGCGTCGTAGGCGAGCTTGTTGAACGTCTGCCCGTCAACGGGAGCGCTGCGCGCGCGGTCCTGCGCCAGCGTAGTGCCGACCCGGACGCCCACGTGCCGGCTGAACCAGTACGCGGCGTCGATGGAGCCAGCCCAGCCCCGCTGCCAGTCGGGCGCGCCCGACGGGTTCAGTCGGTCCGGGCGCGAAACGCCGCCGAAGGACCCCGCGATGGTGTAGCGATCCGCGGGGGGACGCTCGTCCGCCTGGGCGTGGACCGCCACCGGCGCCACGACCAGAGCGAGCGTCGCGGTCACCAACGAGATGAAGCGCTGCAGCATAAAATCCTCCATGGCAAACTTCGCCGAGTGAATGCGTTGTGAAGTAGATGCGTACAGGACATACCTGTACAATTCACGTACGAACCTCTGGATCCGGAGGTTCCCGCGCGGATCTTCGATGCGCAACTGCAACACGCCGACCCATCCGCTCGAGCGGTCGAAGGGCGGATCGGGCCCCGCCGCATCGTGTAAGACGAAGGCGGGCGCGGGAATCAGACTCACGCCGATGGTCCGACGCGCCCCTTTCCGTGAACATGCAGCCAAAGGAAGCCTCGGGGGCCGTGTGAACAACATGACGGAGGGAAACGTCCTTGAGGACACCCTGCACCGGTCCGAGGAGGCGTACCGTGTCGTGTTCGAGAAGAACCCGAACCCCGCGTGGATTCACGACGCGGAGACGCTCCGGATCCTGGCAGTGAACGAAGCGGCGATGCGGAAGTACGGCTACGCCCGCGACGAGTTCCTCGGCCTGACGCTCTCGGACCTGCGTGTCGGCGACAATGTCCCGAGCCCAGGGGAGCCGGTGTCGTCACCTCATCCCGAGGCGGTCAATGCCGGTGTGTGGCGGCACCGGACGAAGGACGGTGCGATCGTCGATGTGGAGATCCTTGCCCAGGAGATCCTGGTCGAAGGCAGGCGCGCGCCGCTCGTGCTGGCGATCGATGTGACGGGTAAGCGGGAAGCCGAGGACGCTCTCCGCCGGAGCGAATATCTGTACCGGACGGTCGCCAGCAACATCCCCAGCGGCGCGGTCGCCTTGTTCGATCGCGAGCTGCGTTACGTCGTCGTGGACGGTGGTGGAGTGCTCGACGCCGCCGGAGTGTCCAAGGAGGTCCTGGTGGGGAAGGCGATTCGCGAGGTTCACCCCGCCGACACCTGGGAGATCCTCGAGCCGCTGTGTCGTGCCGCGCTCGACGGCCGGCAGGCGAGCGCCGAAGTGCCGACCCGCGGCCGGATCTATTTCGTGCACACGCTTCCGATCCCCGGCGAGAACGGCCGAATGTCGATGGGGATGCTCATGGCCCTGGACATCACCGAGCGCAAGCACGCGGAAGAAGAGGTCCAGCGGATGAACGAAAGCCTCGAGCGGCGCGTGGTCGAACGGACCACTCAGCTCGAGGTTGCCTACCGCCACCTCGAGGCGCTCTCGGCGCACCTCCAGTCCGTCCGGGAGCAGGAGCAGGCGCGCGTCGCCCGGGAGATCCACGACGAGCTCGGGCAGGCGCTGACGGGCCTGAAGTTCGAGCTCAGCCGGCTTGCCCAGCGGCTCCGCGGCACGCCGGGGGAGGTGTCGGAGAGGGCCACCGTACTGGTCGGCATGGTGGACGAGACGATCCACAACGTGCGCCGGATCTCGAGCGAGCTTCGGCCCGCGATCCTGGACGACCTGGGTCTCGTCGCCGCCCTGGAGTGGCATGCCGAGGAGTTCGAGAAGCGTACGGGCATCACGTGCACGCTCAAGGCGCCCCGCCGGCGCTTCGAGGTGGGGCCGGATCTCGGGATCGCGCTGTTCCGCATCTGTCAGGAGGCTTTGACGAACGTCGCCCGACATGCGCGCGCGAGCGCCGTGCGGATCGTCCTGGCCAGGACCCGGGGCCACGTGGTCCTCGGGATCCGCGACGACGGCGCCGGCATTCCGCCCGCGGCCCTTACCGACGTGAAGTCGCTCGGGCTCCTTGGCATACGGGAGCGTGCCCGCGCCTTCGGGGGCGAGGTAGTGATCCAGGGTACGCCCGGGCAGGGCACCGTGGTCAAGGTCAAGATCCCGAACCGGGACTGAGCAGGACGCCGACGATGCGAATCCTGATCTGCGACGATCACCCGATTGTGCGAAAAGGGTTGCGCGAGATCCTGGAACAGGAGGGCGCTCCCGTCACGATCGGAGAGACCGCCAGCGCCGAGGAGGCGCTCACCGCCGCGCGGAAGAACTCGTGGGACACCGTCGTGCTGGACATCACGATGCCCGGCCGGAGTGGGCTCGAGCTCCTGAAAGACCTCAAGCGGGAGCGACCGGACGTACCGGTGCTGGTGCTCAGCGTGCATCCGGCAGAGCAGTACGCCAGCCGGGTGCTCCGGGCCGGGGCGTCCGGATATCTCACCAAGGAGAGCGCGCCGGAAGAGCTCCTCACCGCCATCCGGCGCATCGTCCGCGGTGGGCGCTACATCAGTCCGTCGGTCGGCGAAACCCTCGCGGCCGACCTCGGCCGGCCGGCCGGCGAGCTGCCGCACCACGGGCTGTCGGACCGCGAGTTCGAGATCTTGCGCCTGCTCGCGTCCGGCAAGCGCGCGTCGGAGATTGCCGAGCAGCTGCACCTGAGCGTGAAGACGGTGAGCACCTACCGCGCCCGCATCCTCCAGAAGCTGAACCTTCGGAACACCGCCGAGATCATGCGCTACGCGATCCAGCACGGCCTCGGCGATTGAGCCCGCCGCGTGATCGCCTTGCTGTGAGATCCCTGCCGACAGCCCTGTCCGACGGCACCCGTCACCCTGAGTAGGCCGTACCCCGCCGCAAAAATCGGACGCCCGCCAATACCCGCCGTTTCTTCCACCGAGCAGGTTGCTGTCGCGTAAACGCGGCCGGCCAGGTGGCGGCCGCCATGAGTGCACAAATCCGAGCATGCGACGTGAGTGCAGGAGCGTACCAATGACAGTGCGTGAGGCTGTGCGGCGAATCTCAGGCGCCCTGCATCCCGAACCTCAGGTCCGGGAGAAGGCGGGGCGCAGTGTTCCCTGGACGAAGTTCACGTTCGTCCTATTCCATCTTCTCTTTGTCGCGTGGTGGGTCGTGGGCCATCCGAACCCGCTCGGCGCCTTGCTGGTGTGGTCTTTCCTGCAATTCGGCGTCAACGCGGGATTCCATCGCTACTTCGCCCACCGGTCGTTCAAGACGCATCCCTGGTTCGAGTTCGTGCTGGCGGGTCTCGGGTGCCTCGCGGTCCAGGACGGGCCAGTCTGGTGGGTGTCGGAGCACCGCCATCATCACCGGAGCGCCGACACGCAGCACGACTTCCACTCGCCACGTGACGGCTTCTGGCACTCACACATGGGGTGGCTGCTGAGGGACGACATCGACGATAGCGTCAAGTGGGACCTCATTCCGGACCTGCGCAGTCCGATTCCCCTCTGGGTTGATCGCCATCAGCGCGCCATTCGGCTCGCCTATGCTGCGGCCCTGGCGCTCATCTTCGGATGGACCGGCGTCCTGACCTATTGGGTCGTCCCGGTGGTGTGGTGCTGGCACACCTCGCTGGCCACGAACTCCTTGTGCCATGCCTTCGGCTCGCACCGCGCCGAGTGCCCCCCCAAGGGATCGTGCGCGGCGCGCAACAACGCCCTGGTGGCGCTGCTCAACCTGGGGGAAGGATGGCACAACAACCATCACGCCCATCCGACGTATGCGCACCACGGGTTCCACCGCTGGTACGAGCTGGACGTCGTCTATGTCGTCCTGCTCGTGCTCGAGAAGCTCGGAATCATTTGGGACGTCAAGCGACGCCCAAAACGGCGGGAGCGATCCGGGGCCGAGCCCGTTGGCTTGAATGCTGCCTGAATGGAGAAGTAGACGGCATGCTACTCCGGTGGGCGTGGACGCTTGAAGCCGCGCAGCGCCGCACGAATCCGTGCAGCCTCCGCCTCATACCGGCGCGCATCCCGGGCCGACCGGCCGGCCCGCCGCTCGAGGGCGCGCGCGAGCTTGCGCGCGACGTTGGGGCTGGCCTTCTCGTAGCCGTGAAGAATGCCCCACAACATCACATGGGACACCCCGGCTTCGGCGGCGAGCGCCCGGATCGACGCGGCGCGGCGAATCGCCTGCCGGAGGGCGGCCTGTAAGGTCATGGCCTGCTAGAGTCGTGTCCCAGACTTGGAGCCTCGCTACGGCGTGGCCCGCGCCCCGGGCGTGGCTGGAGCTACACCCAATTGCCGACTCCGGAACCGGGGCTGGTACACGACGAACGGGTGCTCCACGAAGCTCAGCGCGTAATTTTGCTCGAGCGCCTGCAGGAACCCCGGGGGGAACACCACTTCGCCGTAGCACCGGTCGCCTTCGCTCCCGGTGCACGTGCGCAGCGCGGCCGGCACGTGCGCCGGGTCAGAGCCCGTCCAATCCACCAGCACGACGGCTCCGAAGCTCCCGTCGCTCATCCGCCTCTGGAACTCGGCACCGACGTCGGGGCGCTCGAGCGCGAGCAGCCGCAGGTTGAATGGATCGAGCACGCGTGGCCGCTCGCCCGCCAGCACGGGCAGAATCGGGTTCTCACTCAGGAGGTCGTGACCGCTCGGGCCGAGACGCGCCACGATCGCGGCGACCTTGCGCCGCTCGGGCTTGCCTCCCTTCTCGATGACGGTCTTGACCGAGATCATCCCGGGGATCCATGTCGCCGCGGTGAGGCCGGCGAGCACGACGGGCACCCGCGCCGCAACCCGCACCGGGCCCGGTGCGGTGGTCAGTCGCCAGCCCAGGAGCAACACCGCGGCGCCGATCAGATCGATGAAGTGGTTAGTGTCCGTTCCCGGGGAGGTGAAGATCACGACGGTCAGCGCGGCGGCGACGACGAAATAGGCCGCGGGAAAACGCCAGCCCTGGGCCCGGACAGCGGTGACGGCGCACCACGACGCCACGCCCACGAGGAGCAGGAAGACCGGATCCTGCACTGCCACGAGCACGAGCCACAGTGGAGCGCCGACCGCGTACCCCGGGCGAGTGCCGCCGTCCGCCACGGCGAGGAACGAGTCGAGCGCGCGGCCGGCGCTCGACCAGACGACGAATCCGAATGCGCCCGCGACGAGCAGGGCGAGCGTGCCGGCGAGCGCCACCGCCCGGCGGCGTTGCCCGGTCCCGAAGAGCCAACCGCACACAGCCACCGCTCCGCCGAGGGTGGTGAATTTGGTCAGGAACGCACCGAGAAACGCGACGGCAGACGCCCCAAAGGAGAGCCCGGACCCCCGTCGCCCATACCGCAGGCCGAAGTGGATCCCCCACATGTTGAGCGCGGCCGCCAGGAAGTCGCCTTTCACCTGCAAGCTGAGCAGCTGGACCGACACGGCTGCGTGGGCAAGCACGCACAGCGGCACCGCCAGGGACCACTCGACGCCGAGCTCGTGCAGAGTGAAGCACAAGGCGATGTCGAAGAGCACCAGCGAGGCGACCGTCAGGATCAACCCCGCCGCGACGGGATCGAGCGACAGGCGGATGAGAGAGCCATGCAGCACGAAGAACAGGGGCATGTAGCGCGTCCCGCCGAACCCGAACGCGTCGGCGGTCGGCCTGTAGAAGACGCCGCGGGCGAAGTCCTGGGCGAGGGCCGTCCACACCCCGCTCGAGCTGTCCTGGGGAAGCGAGCCGGGCCAATACCACGCCATGAGCGCGATCGAGCTGATGAACGGGACGAGACACCCGATCCGGATCAGCCAACGCTCGGACTCCGTGAGCGATTGCATGCACCAATGTAATGAGCGCCGGAATTCCACTCCGAAACGTCGCGCGGGAGACGCGTCCGGCGCGGCGCGGGGGGGAGGCCGCCCCGCCATAGACCAGGCCCGCCCGCCGGCGCCAGATTGGCGCATGCGGCGGAGCGTGTTCATCACGGGCGGCACGGGCTACATCGGCCGCAGGCTCATTCCAGAGCTGCTGGCGCACGGACACGAGGTGCGCGCCCTGGTGCGTGCCGGTGCCGAGCGGCGGCTGCCGAGGGGAGCCTCCGCCATCCTCGGCGACGCGCTCCAACACGCGAGCTACGCCGCGCAGGTCCGGCCCGCCGACACCTTCGTGCACCTCGTCGGCGTCTCGCACCCGAGCCCCGCGAAAGCCGCGTTGTTCCGAAGCGTGGATGTCGCCTCGGTCCGCGAAGCGGTTACGGCGGCTACGGGAGCCGGCGTTGGCCATTTCGTGTACGTGAGCGTAGCGCAGCCGGCGCCGGTGATGCGCGAATACCAGCAGGCGCGCGCCGAGAGCGAAGCGCTGATCCGGGAGAGCGGGCTCGACGCCACGATCCTGCGGCCGTGGTACGTGCTCGGCCCCGGCCACCGCTGGCCCATCGTGCTGCTGCCGCTGTACTGGGTGTTCGGCCGGCTCCCGGCCAGCCGCGAGACCGCCCAACGCCTGGGCCTTGTGACGCTCAGACAGATGATCCGGGCTTTGGCGGCCGCGGTCGAGGCCTCGCCCCCGCCCCAGGGGGTTCGCGTCATCAGTGTGCCGGAAATTCGGGCGACGCGAACAGCTAATTACGCCAGGTGACGTGGAACGGAGCGCTCGTGGCCGCGGTGACGTCGTTACCCGTAGGCCCTAGAGCATTGCCCAACGCGGCGTGATCCTAGCGCCGTTCCAACTTTTCAGGACTAATCGTGGAACGGGGATGGTCGCGACGAAAAGAGCTCATGCGGCGAAGGGAAAGTAGCCGCAAAAAGTTGGAACGGTACTAGCCCCCGCTATCGAAGACCTGCGTCAGTCGCAGCAACCCATACAGAAAGCCGGAGGCGAGAAGGTACGCTGCGATGTAAGTGAAAGCGTAGAACAGCGTGATCGACCAGGGAGTGGGATAGTCCGAGAGGACCTTCCTCGGAGCGTCCAGGGCCGTCACCGGGGCCGTCGGGGCGATCGTGTGGCGCGCTATCGCCGTCGTCGTTGGTTGCGCGGCGAACGCCCGCGGCGTGGCTACGCTGGGTACGGCGGCTTCGGCGCGGCAGGGCGCCAGGAACAGAGAAAGCGCCAGGACGGCGGCCCCTGAAAAGAGCCGGGTGTTGGGCGCGAGGACGCGAGAGCAGACGACAGCCATTAGTCCCAAAGGGTTGAGAGGAACGACCGCCGAGGCGGCAACTTCCATGCCCTAGAGGGTCCGAGCTTTTTTTCCTTGGATCGCCTCCAAATCCGTCGCGACTTGTCGCAGATGTGATACAAAGTCGCGGTGCGAACTAGAGGCAAAGTCTGGAAACGGGAAACGGGAAAAGGGCAAGGGGAAAGGGGAAGCGGGAGCGGTTAGATTGGTGGCAGATGGAAGCCAAGCGGGATTACGAGATCGGTCCGGAACCGAAGGCGACCGTCCCGACCGCCCTGCCCGAGCGGACCCTCCAGATGTACCCGGGATTGCGGCGCAACCCAGGCACCCCGCTCGATATCGATTTGGTCCGAGCCCTGCGCGTGAACAAGAGCGCCGTGGAGCGCCGCGCGGCGACGATCCCCACGCGCCGCACGGTCAAGAAGGAATGGCAGGCCGCCTGGCTGCTCCGCGCCATCACCTGCCTCGACCTCACGACCCTGCAGGGCGACGACACCACGACCAACGTGCTCCGGCTCTGCGCCAAGGCAAAGAGCCCGGTCCGCCCGGACATCCTCGACGCCCTGGGCGCGCGCGAGCTCGGCATCAAGGTCGGGGCCGTGTGCCTGTACCACGCCTTCGTTACGACTGCCGTGCAAGCGCTCCAGGGCTCCGGGATCCCCGTCGCGGCGGTCTCGACGGGCTTCCCGGCAGGGCTCAATCCCCTGCCCCAGCGGATCGAGGAGATCAAGGCCTCGGTGGCGGCGGGCGCGAGCGAGATCGACGTGGTGATCACGCGCGCCCACGCCCTGGCAGGGGACTGGGAGGCGCTGTACGACGAGGTGTGCGCCTTCCGCGAGGCCTGCGGCGACACCCTGATGAAGGTCATCCTCGGCGCCGGCGACCTCGCGACGCTCGCGAACGTGGCACGTGCGAGCCAGGTCGCCATGATGGCCGGCGCCGATTTCGTCAAGACGTCCACCGGGAAGGAGACGGTGAACGCCACGCTCCCCGTGGGCGTCGTGATGACCCGGCAGATCCGCGACTACCACGACCGCACCGGGCACCAGGTCGGGTTCAAGCCCGCCGGCGGGATCCGCACGGCGAAGCAGGCGCTCGAATGGCTCATCCTCATCAAGGAGGAGCTAGGGGATCGCTGGCTCCGCTCCGACCTGTTCCGCATCGGCGCCTCGAGCCTTCTCACCGACATCGAGCGCCAGCTCGAGCACTTTGTCACCGGGCGTTACTCTGCCGCGCACCGACATCCGATGGTGTGACACGGGAAACGGGAAAGGGGAAACGGGAAACGTGAGATGACCACGGTCTCCGAGATCTTCGAGACGATGGCGTACGGGCCGGCGCCCGAGAGCGACAAGCAGGCGCGCGAGTGGCTGGAGAAGCACGCTCGTGAGTTCGGGCTGTTCATCGGCGGGCGCTGGGTAAAGGGGGAGAGCGGTGAGTTGTTCGACGTCCTCAATCCCGCCACCACGGAGCGGCTCGCGCGGGTGACCGAGGCCGGCGCCGGTGACGTGGACGCCGCGGTGGCGGCCGCACGCCGGGCGCTCCCCGATTGGTCGGGCCTCGCCGGGCACGCCCGAGCGCGGCACCTCTACGCGCTGGGCCGCGCCATCCAGAGGCATTCCCGGCTGCTCGCGGTGCTCGAGAGCCTGGACAACGGGAAATCGATCCGCGAGACGCGCGACCTCGACATCCCCCTCGTGGCCCGGCACTTCTATCACCACGCCGGTTGGGCTCAGCTGCTCGAGGCCGAGTTCCCGGGGCAGCGCCCCGTGGGCGTCGTGGGGCAGATCATCCCCTGGAACTTCCCGCTGCTGATGGTGGCGTGGAAGGTGGCGCCGGCGCTGGCGGCGGGTAACACCGTGCTCCTCAAGCCCGCGGAGTTCACGCCGCTCACCGCCCTGCTGTTCGCCGAGATTGCCCAGGAAGCGGGCATCCCGCCCGGCGTGCTGAACGTGGTGACGGGCGACGGCCGGACCGGCGAGCTGATCGTCCAGCATCCCGGCATCGACAAGATCGCGTTCACCGGCTCGACCGAGGTCGGGCGGACCATCCGGCGCCGGACCGCGGGCTCCGGGAAGAGACTCTCCCTCGAGCTCGGCGGGAAGAGCCCGTTCGTTGTGTTCGAGGACGCCGACCTGGACAGCGTGGTCGAGGGCGTGGTCGACGCGATCTGGTTCAACCAGGGGCAGGTCTGCTGCGCGGGGTCGCGGCTGCTCGCGCATGAGAGCATCGCCGAGCGGCTGCTCGGAAAGGTGCGGGCGCGCATGGAGAAGCTGCGCGTCGGCCCGCCGCTCGACAAGGCGATCGACATGGGCGCGATCGTCGCGCCGGTGCAACTCGAACGCATCCGCGCGCTCGTCGGCAGGGGCGTCGAGGAAGGCGCCACCATGTGGCAGCCGTCGTGGGCATGCCCCACCGACGGCTCCTTCTACCCGCCAACACTGTTCACGAACGTGTCCCCGGCCGCGACGATCGCCCAGGTCGAGATCTTCGGCCCCGTGCTCGTCTCGATGACGTTCCGCACCCCGGCCGAAGCGGTCGAGCTCGCGAACAACACGCCGTACGGGCTCGCGGCGAGCGTGTGGACGGAGAACATCAACCTGGCGCTTGACGTCGCGCCGAAGATCAAAGCGGGCGTCGTGTGGATCAACTGCACCAACCTGTTCGACGCGGCATCGGGGTTCGGAGGCTACCGGGAGTCAGGCTTCGGGCGGGAGGGCGG
>DATDFP010000215.1:0-7194 GCA_036522535.1 Gemmatimonadales bacterium | reverse complement strand
ACTGGTGGGACGACGGCTCGAACGCGATCGCCTTCTCACGCGGGCGTCAGGGCTTCGTGGCCATCAGCCGGGAGAGCGTCGCGGTGGACACCACGATTACGACGGGCCTGCCGCCGGGTACCTACTGTGACATCCTGACCGGCGGCCGCGCGGGCGCGTCCTGCGCCGGCACCTCCGTCGTCGTGGACTCGAACGGCGGGATCCGACTCCACCTCGAGGCCAACTCCGCCATCGCGATCGATGCCGCGACGCGGATGTAGGCCCGATTACGGTGGGGCGGAGCGATCCTCAGGTACTCACCGCAGAGATCGCAGAGAACACGGAGCAATTCATGGCCGCCCATGATACCACGAAGAATCTCCGCGCTCTCGGCGTTCTCTGCGGTAAAGCCGTCGGACTAGCGGTCGCGCTGTGCGTGACGGTCGCGCCCCCGGCCGCCCCGAGTGCGGCGGCGCAGACGCCAGCGCCCCGCTGGACGCGCGGCGCCGTCTGCTACGAGGTGTTCGTACGTTCATTCTACGACTCGGATGGCGACGGGATCGGCGACCTGAACGGTCTGATCGCGAAGCTCGACTACATCAACGACGGCAACCCCGCCTCGAAGCGCGACCTCGGCGCATCCTGTATCTGGCTCATGCCGATCGCGCAATCCCCGAGCTACCACGGCTACGACGTCAGCGACTACTACCGCGTGGAGCCGGCCTACGGCAGCAACGACGACTTCAAGCACCTGGTGGCGGAGGCGCACCAAAGGGGGATCAAGGTGCTCGTGGACATGGTGCTGAACCACACCTCGAGCGAGCACCCCTATTTCCAGGCGGCCCTCCACGACACGACATCGCCCTATCGCGCGTGGTACCGCTTCGCCCCGTCGCCGCTCGGCAAAGGGCCCCACGGCGGAGACGACTGGCACCGCTCGCCCGTGCGGGACGAGTACTACTACGGGGTCTTCTGGAGCGGGATGCCGGACCTGAACTTCGAGACGCCCGCCGTGCGGGAGGAGGCGAAGAAGATCGCCACCTTCTGGCTTCGTGACATGGGGGTCGACGGCTTCCGCCTGGACGCGGTGCCCTACCTCGTGGAAGAAGGAAGCTGCCTGACGGGGTGCCCCGGAACCCACGCCTTCCTCCACGAGTACGCCGGGCACATCCGCAGCGTGAAGCCCGACGCCTACACCGTCGGCGAAGCGTGGGGCAACATCGATCAAATGATGCCGTATTACCCCGACCAGCTCACGTCGTACTTCGCCTTCGAGCTCGCCGATTCGCTGCTCTCAGTGGTCCGCACCGGATCGGCTGCCGGGCTCCTGCCGGGCTTCCTGCGGCTCCAGGATACCCTTCCCGCCTACCGCTGGTCGCCGTTTCTCTCCAACCACGACCAGACCCGCGTGATGACCGCCTTGGGCGGCGACCTCTCCCGCGCCCGGATCGCGGCCACGCTCCTGCTGACGCTGCCGGGCCTGCCTTTCATCTATTACGGCGAGGAGATCGGGATGACCGGGGACAAGCCGGACCCGCGCATCCGGACGCCGATGCAGTGGAGCCCCCAAACGGGCGTGGGCTTCACCAGCGGAACTCCGTGGGAAGCGCCGCAGCCCGATTCGATGACGACCAACGTCGCGTTGGAGGACGCGGACCCCGGCTCGCTCTTGAATCTGTACCGCCGGTTGATTCAACTCCGGCGGGAGAATGAGGCCCTGGCGACGGGGAAGCTCGTACCGCTCACGGCGAGCAACCCGCAGGTCGCCGCCTACCTCCGTCGCGCGGGCGACCATGCCGTGCTCGTGGTGGCAAACCTCGGCGGCACGCCGGTGGTGCACGTCTCGATCGGCTCGGGGCGGGGCGCGCTGCGGCCCAGCATCTACACGCCGCGGAATTTGCTCGGCGGGCCGAGCGGCGCGGCCCTGCGCGTAGGCGCCGACGGACGGATCGCCGGCTACGTACCGGCAGCAAGGATCGGAGCGCGGGTGAGCATGGTGCTCGACCTCGAGAAGGGCGACTTGGGAGGATCTTAGTTGCTCCGCCTGCGCTGCCTGCTCACGGCCTCGCTCGCCGTCCAAGCCCCTGTATATCTGGACCACGACGGGGTGGTGCGCTGGCGAGACACCCAGAAAGAGGTAAGCCTCTTCGGCGCGAATTACGTGCTTCCCACCGCCTCCGATTACCGCGCGGCCGGGTATCTACACGCCGACCGAAAGAAGATGATCGATGAGGACATGGCCCACTTCGCCCGCATGGGCTGGGACGGGCTCCGGCTGACCTTCTGGGGCGACTGGGAGGCCTCCGACAGCGCGGGCAACCTGATCGCCAACGACCATCTGGACCTGCTGGACTACCTCATCGCCCGCGCGCGGGAGCGCGGCATCTACATGCTCTTGAGCCCGATCCAGCTCTACGGGTCGAACTGGCCGGATGCGCTGGCCGACTCGTCCGCCCCGGGCTTCGGCCGCCACTTCGGCAAGGCGCGCATGGGCACGGACCCGGCCGCCATCGCGGCGCAGGTGAACTACCTGCGCCAGATCCTGGATCACGTGAATCCCTACACGCGGGTGGCCCTCAAGGACGAGCCGGCCATCCTGTTCATCGAGCTAGTGAACGAGCCCTGGCATCACCCCGAGGACCTCGCGGGCTCGATCCGCTACATCGACGCCCTCACCGACGCCGTGCGCAGCACGGGGTGCAGGAAGCTCGTCTTCTACAACGTGAGCCAGGACTTCAGGATCGCCGCGGCGATCCGGCGTAGCCGGGCGCAGGCGGTGACCTTCGGCTGGTACCCCACGGGTCTGAACTCCGGCCACGAGCTGGCAGGCAACTACCTCCGCACGGTCGATGCCTTTCCCGACATGCTGCGCCCGGAGCTGGCCGGGATGCCGCGCATTGTCTACGAGTTCGACAGCCCCGACCTGCGGACCGGGTACATGTATCCGGCGATGGCGCGTACCTTCCGCGCGGTGGGCGCGCAGTTCGCCGCGATGTTCGCCTACGACATGCTCGAGACCGCCTCGCGCAACCTTGGCTGGCAGACCCACTACCTGAGCTTGGTCTACACGCCACGCAAGGCGATGAGCGCCATCATCGCCGCCGAAGCCATGCGCCGTCTGCCCCGGCTGCGCTCCTACGGCCCCTATCCCGAGAACACGCGGTTCGGCGACTTCCACGTCTCCTACAGCGGTGACCTGGGTGAGCTGGTCGCGCGCGACGCGTTCCTGTACGCTGGATCGACGCGCTCGACGCCGCCGGACGTCGCAGCCCTTAGTCGCATTGCGGGCTACGGCTCCTCGACGGTGGTGACCTACGAAGGGGAAGGCGTCTACTTCCTGGACAAGGTGCGCCCGGGCCTGTGGCGCCTCGAGGTCTATCCCGACGCCGTGCCGGTGCGCGACCCCTTCGAGCCGCCCAACCCCGACAAGATCGTGACGCGCGCGATCAGTCGCGCCTGGGAGATGATGGTCAAGCTTCCAGACCTGGGGGACGGGTTCACGGTGCAAGCGATGAACGGCGCGGTCGAGCAGTCAGAGGCCGGTCGGTTTGCCGTCACTCCTGGGGTGTACGTCCTGAGTGCGAGTGGTGCGGTGGATCCTGCCACGCTCCCCGCACGAGTGCGCCAGATCGGGTTCGCGGAGTACCATGCCCCCCCCGCCGACTCGCTCGCGCCCTCCGTCGAGTCTCTCGCCGCCCCCGAATACCTCGCCGGGCGACCCGCGGAGCTGCGCGCACGCGTCGTAGACCGGACGCCACCGGACTCGGCCACGCTCTTCATCAAACCGACCGCTGGGGGCTTCTACCGCGGTTACCCGATGCGGCCGGCTGGCGGTTACGAATACGCCGCCTCGGTGCCGGCGGCGCCGTTACGGGAAGGACCGTACGAGCTCGTCATCACGCTCTTTCGCGGCGGCTCCAGGGTGACGTTTCCGGGCGGCCTGCCGGGTCTGCCAACAGATTGGGACTACTACGGTCGGGGGTCGTGGAAATTCGACGTGGTCGGTTCGCAGATGCCGCTGCGCCTCTTCGACCCCGGCGCCGATGCGGCGCGGCTCGCCTTCACGCGCATCGGTGACGCGGGGCGCCGCGGGCTCTTCCGTCTGGCGTGGTCCGCCGTCACGGGCAACCCGGTGTTCCACCTCGAACTGCCCGTGGACACGGGTGGTTGGAGCCCCGCCGATTACACGGCGTCGCTCGTGATCAAGGAGAGGATCGCCGCCCGGCAACAGACCATCGTGGGCGCCGATCACCTGCAGGTGCGGCTGCGCGGTCTCGGACCACGCCAGACGCTTCACGTCACCTTGATGGAGGACGACGGCACGAGCTGGACCGCGGCGCTGCCGGTAGACAGCACGTGGCGCGAGCAAGCTCTGCCGCTCGCGGCCTTCACCGTCGGCCGGGGCGTGTTGCTCCCGGAGGGATTCCCCGGCGAGTGGAACTACTGGGTGGGACCCGCAGCCGGGCGCGGCGGCAGCGGGGACCGCCCGCGGCCCGACCGTGTGGAGCGGCTACAACTCTCCCTGCGGCGCGAGGCCGGGGGGCGCGTCCCGCTCACACCGGGCAGTTACGGCGTGGAGGTGGAGTCGATCGTTCTGGGCTTCGAGCCTGGCGCGAAGAACGGAGGCCGGCGGTGATGACTGCTCCCTTAGGCCCGCAGGAAGCGCTCCGCGAGCTCTTGTAGCCGCTCGTTTCCCTCTGCGCGCGCCTCCGCCAGGATGCGCTCGACGTCCGGCCGTAGCCTGGGCTCACCCCAGCGATACCCCGTGGCCAGCTCGGCGCCATAGGAATCCCCGGCGTTGGCGCCGTCGAGCAGGGCCCACGCCGCCGCCGCGTCGTAGCCCGGATCGTCGCGCTTGGGCAGGTTGTAGCGGCGCTCCGGACCCCCGGCATCCTCGTTGACGAACGCTCGCGACATGCGTCCATAATGCGCCGGCACCGACAGGCGGGCCAGTCGTGTCACCCTGAGCCGTACACCGGGGCGGGCACCGCCGGGAGCGCTCGTGGGTCCTCACGGCGTGCGGGACACCGTGAACTCGTACTTGCCTGAGGCAACGGTCACGACGACGTCGGGTCCGACCTGGCGAACGTCGCGCACGCCCGGGTCTCCGTTCAACGCCCGACCGCCTTCTCTGATGCGGTCGACTCGCGTCTCCCACAGCGTGACCTCGGCGGACGTGTTCGGCGGTACGGTCACGTCGAGATCGAACCGCTCGCCGTCCCGCTGCCACGCGGAGGTGAGCGTCCCGTAGACGGTCTCGAGCGACGCCCGCGCGCGAGCGAGCCCCGCCCCGGGGCGCGGCGCGATGCGCGAACGCCGGTATCCGGGCGCTCGAGGGTCACCGTCGATCCCGCCGATGATGCGGTACATCCAGTCGCCCACCGCGCCGAAGGCGTAGTGATTGAAGGAGTTCATGCCCGGGTCTTCGAACGAGCTGTCGGGCCGGATGCCGTCCCAGCGCTCCCACATCGTCGTCGCCCCGCGGCTGATCGGATAGAGCCAGGACGGATAGGACCGCTGGGTGAGCAGCTCGTACGCAAGGCCGGTGTGGCCGGTCGCGCTCAGCACGGGCAGGAGGTGCGGCGTGCCCAGGAACCCCGTGGTGAGGTGCACCTCCCGCGCGCGGATGTCCGCGGCGAGGCGCTCCGCCGCCTTTGGCACCAGCGAATCGGGTAAGAGGTCGAACGCGAGCGCGAGGGCGTACGCCGTCTGCGTGTTCTCCCCTACTCGTCCCGCGGCGGTGACGAACTCCCGGTCGAACGCCGCGCGCACCGCGCGAAACAGCCCGGCATAGCGGGCGGCGTCGGAATCCCGCGCCAGGGCCGCCGCCGCGCGCGCCAAAAGATCGGCCGAATGGGCGAGGAAGGCCGTCGCGATCAGGTCGGTCCCGGTGGTGGCGCCGGGGTAGGACGGATCGTCGCTGTGGAACGCGAGCCAGTCTCCGAACTGCCAGCCCGGTCGCCAGATCAAGTCGGCGCCGGCGCGGCGGCGCTCGTATTCGACCCACGCGCGCATGCTCGGGTACTGGCGCTCGAGCAGGCGGCGGTCGCCATACGCGAGATACACGGTCCACGGCACGATCACGGTCGCGTCGCCCCAGCCCGCGGTGCCCGCGAACCGCGTCGAGTCGCCCCCCAGGGGGTTGGGAATCACCCAGGGCAGGCTGCCGCTCGGATCCTGATCGGCCGCGAGATCGGCGAGCCATTTCGAGAAGAATCCCGCCACGTCCATGTTGAACGCGGCGGTCCGTGCGAACACCTGGGCGTCGCCCGTCCAGCCCAGCCGCTCGTCGCGTTGGGGACAGTCGGTCGGCACGTCGAGAAAATTGCTGCGCTGCCCCCAGACGATGTTCTGCTGCAGCCGGTTCAAGAGCGAGTCCGACGTCTCGAGGGACCCCGTCGGCGCGAGGTCGGACGACACGGCGATCCCGGTGATGGTGGCGGTGTCCGCCGGAGCAGGGAGCCCCGCCGCGCCCACGTAGCGGAAGCCGTGGAAGGTGAAGTGCGGCTCGTAGCGCTCCTCGCCCTCACCCTTGAGGGTGTAACGATCCGTCTGGGCCGCCCGGCGCAGGTTGGCGGTGTACAGATTTCCGTCCCGGTCGAGCACCTCGGCGTAGCGTAGGGTGACCACCGTGCCCGCCGGGCCGTGGACCGCGAGCCGCGCCCATCCCGTGAAGTTCTGGCCGAGATCGAACACCGTCTCGCCCGAGGGCGCGCGGCGGATGGCCACCGGGCGCAGCGCGCGTACGCGACGCACGGGCGGTGCCTCGGGCGCGACGAGCGCGGCGGCCGGCGGATCGAGCAGGGCTACCCCCGCCCAGTCGTGGTCGTCGTACGGCGCGGCAGCCCACCCGGGATGCTCCTGCCGCGCGTCGTAGGTCTCGCCCCCGTAGATGTCGGAGGCGAGCACGGGACCGGGGAGCGTCTTCCACTGCGGGTCGGACACGATGCGCTCGGTGGGACCATCCCGATAGCGGATCTCGAGCTGCAGGCGCAACCCGAGACGCCGGCCGTAGAGGTTGCGCTGGCCGGAGAATCCCAGGTGCCCGCGGTACCAGCCGTCGCCCAGCATGGCGCCGACGGCGTTGTCGCCCGGGGAGAGGAGCGACGTGACGTCGTAGGTCTGGTACTGTAGACGGCGATGGTAGGACGTCCAGCCAGGTGTGAACAGCAAATCGCCTACGCGCTGGCCGTTGACATAGACCTCGTACAGGCC
>DATDFP010000214.1:0-3374 GCA_036522535.1 Gemmatimonadales bacterium | reverse complement strand
GAACCAGCGGCTCGGCGAGCGGCGCGAGCCGAAGCAGCGCCCCGGCGACCCTGGGCATCGGGTGGAAGGCCCCGGGCTTCACGCCGAAGAGCTTTTCCACGCGACACAGGGCCTGCACGCCCACCGACAGCGCGCCGTACGCCTTCGAGCCAGGGGCCGCCACGGCGCGGTCCGCCACTTCGGCCTGCACGAGGAACACGAGCCGCTCGGGCAGGGGCGGCGTGAGCGCCTTCGCGATCAGGGGAGAGGTGATGTAATAGGGGATGTTGCCGACGATCTTGAAATGCGGAATGCGGAGTGCGGAATGCGGAAT
This sequence comes from Gemmatimonadales bacterium, assembly GCA_036522535.1. GTDB lineage: Bacteria > Gemmatimonadota > Gemmatimonadetes > Gemmatimonadales > GWC2-71-9 > AG12. The sequence goes on along the minus strand of DATDFP010000214.1, from coordinate 3,061 downwards.
GTCACGGTGGGCGTCGAGCAGCGTGCGCCAGTCCACCTTCAGGGCGTCCCCCTGCACGATGGTCGCGTTATCAATTCCGCATTCCGCATTCCGCACTTCGCATTCGGCTGCCAATCGGCGATCCTTCTCTATGCCGATCACCGCGCGCACGCGAGGGGCGAGGACGCGCGTCAGGCTCCCCTTCCCCGCGCCGATCTCGAGGACCACGTCGGTCGGCGCCGGGTCGAGGGCGTCGACGATCTTGCGGAGGATATTGGCGTCGGTGAGGAAGTGCTGGCCGAGGCGCCGCGCCGGAGTCACATGCGCAGGATCAGCACCGTGCGGTCGTCGGCGGGCGCCGCCCCGCCGGTGAACGCTGCGAGATCCGCGAAGACGGCGTCGAGAATCTCGCGCGCGGACCGATCCCGCAGCCGCGCCACGTGCCCCAGCAGGCGCTCTTCGCCGAAGCGGCCGCCGCGCTCACCCTCTGCGTCCGCGACCCCGTCGGTGAAGAGGCAGAGCAGCGTAGCCTTCTGCTCGCACGCGACCACTCGGTCGCGACCGGCCCCGGGGGCGCCGAGGGGCGGGCGGGTGGCTTCCAGGCGGGTCACTTCTCCCGTCCGCGCGGACACGAGGAATGCGTGAGCGTGCCCGGCGTTGGCGTAGGCGATCCGCCCGGCGTCCGGCGCCACAAGGCCGTAGAATAGCGTGAGGAACATCTCCGTCCGCGCCAGCTCTTCGATGAGGGACCGCTCGATTCGCTCCAGCGCCTCGCCCGGAGTTTCCGCGGACTCGGCGTGGATGCCGGAAGCCGCCATCACGAGCGCCATGATCAGCGCGGCCCCGAACCCGTGGCTCGTGACGTCACCGATCATCACGCCGAGCCGGTCGTCACGCAGGTTCAGCAGGTTATAGAAGTCCCCCCCCACCGACTCGGCCTGGCGGCACCGGACCGCGAGGTCGACCCGGTCCCCAACCACGCGGGGCAAGGGGAGAAGCTTGAGCTGCAGGTCGTGCGCCAGCTCCAGCTCACGGTGCAGCCGCTGCTGGCCCTGCTCTCGCGCGACGAGATTGGCGTTCTCGATGGCGGCGCCGATCTGGTTCGCGATGGCGGCGACGAGCTTGCGGTCCCCCGCCGTGAAGGCATCCTCGCCCAGACGGTCCGTGAGATTGATGACCCCGATCGGTTTAACGGCGCCTCCAGGGGCGGCGTACAGCACGGGCACCGACAGGAATGCCCTCCCCTTGTACGTGCGGCCCGCCGGCGAACCGGGGTTCGGGGCATGGAGGTCGGTTGGGTCGTAGCCGATGATCCGCATCTCGCGGAACACGCGGGCCGAGACCGAGGTCGGATCGTCCACCTCGATCGGGTCCACCCCCTTCGGGTCCATCCCCTGGGCGGCGACGAGGCTCAGCACGCGCCGCTCCGGGTCGTGCACCAGCAGGGTCGCGCGCCCCGCCCGCACCACGAAAGCCACCTCCTGCAGGATGCGCTGTGCCGCCTCGTCGAGCCGGATGGTGTGGCCGAGGATCTCGCTGATCGAGTAGATGAGGTCGATCTCCTCGTAGCGTTCCGACAGCTCCGCCGCGACCTGGGCGGCGTCGCGCTCCGCCGCGAGCACCGAGCCGACGATCTCCGCGAGGGCCGACGGCTGCGTCGCGCCTTTCCCCTGGACCCGTTCCCGCACCTCGAGCCACACGCCATCGGCATCCTCGACGGGCTCGAACCAGGCGGCGCCCTCCGGGGTGTCGATGCGGGTCCCGCGGTCGCGGCCGTTGAGAGGAGGAGGCGACCAGCCGGTCGGTGGCGCGCCGGTGAGGGGCTGCGCCCGGCGCGCGTCGAGGCGCCACAGGCGCAACCGCGCGCCCGAGAGCAGCTCCAGCGCCGACAGCAGTCGATCGAGGCGGGTCAGCCCGCCCGTAACGTCAGGCAGACGGAGTTTCCCTTCTCGTTGAACGTCACGTGGTCCACGAGGCTCCGCAGGACGAACAGGCCGCGGCCGTCCTCGCGCTCCAGGTGTCCGGGAAGGGTCGGGTCCGGCACAACGGCGGGATCGAAGCCGGCACCGTCATCGGTGACATGGATGCGCAGCCACGCCCGACTGGCTTCGACCCGCACGTGCACGACGCGGCTCGGGTCCTGGCGGTTTCCATACGCGATGGCGTTGGCGAGCGCTTCGGCGAGCGCCGTGCGCAGGTTGAACTCGACGCGGCGCGGCGAGAGCGCCCCGTGGCGGCAGCGCTCGGCGATGAGCTCCACCGCCGGCCCCACGTACTTGAGGTCGCTCGGGACGTCGAGCAGCAGCTCGAACTCGACCTCGCCGCCCGGACCGCAACGGCGGACGTGCAGGGAGAGCGGCGTGGTCACGGCGAGAAGGCGGCCAGGGCCTCCTCGGGCGTCTTCGCGATGGAGAAGAGCGTGTCCAGCTTGGTGAGCTCGAACAGCGTCTGCAGGTCGTCGTTGAGGCCGGCGAGACGGAGGTCCCCCCCCTGCTCGCGGATCTTCTTCGACAGCGAGACGAGGACGCCAAGGCCCGACGAGTCGATGTAGCCCGTCCGGGTGAAGTCGATGACGAACCTGTTCGTGCCCCCGTCGAGGGCGTCGAGGACCTTCTGCTTGAGCTCCTGGCGGTTGCCCACGATCAACTGCCCGTCCACGCCCACCATCACGACCCCGGGTTTCTTCTGCGTCAAGCTGAAAGCCATGTGCGCTCCGATCGGTGGCTCGGCCCTGTGAAATGAACTGAGGACGGCTTGAGCGGTGGGTCGAGCGGCGAGTCCACCCGCGTAGGCGGTCAGCGGCCCGCCTGCAACGCCGCGACCGCCGCCGTGTCCACAATATCGTCGGCGGTGGCGCCCCGCGACAGGTCGGCCACGGGGCGCGCCAGGCCCTGCAGGATCGGCCCGATGGCCTGCCAGCCGCCCAGCCGCTGCACCAGTTTGTACGCGATGTTCCCGCTGTCAAGATCGGGAAACACCAGCACGTTGGCGCGGCCCGCGCTCGGCGACCCGCGGGCCTTGCGGGCGGCGACCTCGGCGACGAGCGCAGCGTCGCCCTGCAGCTCGCCGTCGCAGGCGAAAT
>DATDFP010000213.1:0-9715 GCA_036522535.1 Gemmatimonadales bacterium | reverse complement strand
GTGAGCGTCGGCGCGAGGTCCGCCCCGAAGTAGCGCTCGTACTTCGAATAGAGCACGCCCTTCCCGAATGGGGTGAGCGGCCGCGCCCACCAGCGCACGTCATGGTTCCCCGGCATCACATACACCGGAGCCGTCGCCGCCGCGAGCTCCGTGAACGCCAGCGCCCGCTGGAATTCGCCGTGACGGGCGCGCTGCGTCAGATCGCCCGCGACGACGACGGCGTCGGGACGCAGGTCGGGAATCATCTTTTCCACCGCGGCGATCGCCCGGAGATTGGCGAGTCCCCCGAAGTGGAGGTCGGCCAGGTGCAGGAGCTGGACGGTCACGATTCCACCTGAACGGTATAGGTGAGCGCCCCCTCCGCCTTCGCCGGCACCGTGACGCGAAACCGCACTTCGGTCGCCGAGAGCTTCTCCGCGGGGACGCTGCTCTCGACGATCTTCCACACCCCGTAGCGCGCCTCCCGGACGTCCACCGTGATCGCTTCGGGCTTCGCGTTGGCAATGGTGACCCGGTACGCCGCCGTGATGCGCTGGCGCGCCGGCATCCCCCGACGTGGCGGCGGGATCGGCTCCTGGCCGTAGTCGGTCTGCACCCGCTCGGCGCTGACGTCGAACGCGTCGCCCGACTGCACCCGCAGGTCGCGCCCGGGAGCCGTGTGATCGCTCGCCGCCTCGCCGACGAGCTGCACCCGACCCTCCGAGTCGGGCTGGAACAACTCGACCGTGCCGGCGGGGAGCGGCCGGTCCCCGAACGACGTGCCGCGAGTCCGCCTCAGCGTGTACCACACCTGCACCGGAACCCGGTTCGGCTCGGCGGGCGACTGGCCGATGAAGCCTCGCCAGGGCAGCGCGCCGGGCACGACAAATTCCCGAGTGTATGGGACGCCCGCACGCGGAAACAGCGCGACCGTGACCGGCACCCCCGGCTGGAGCGACAGCCTGCCGGGGAGCTGGTACACGTGCGTCTCGCCGACCGCCTCCTCGGTGGCGGTGGCCTGAGCCACCACCATCGCTGAAAGGGCCCGGGCCCCACCGGCGACCTCCTCGCTCGGCCGGGGCGGGAACCGGGCACGACGGATGGCGCCGGCGACGACTTGAACATCGGCGCTGTCCGCCCGGATCCCTTGCGAGGTCACGGTCGCGGTGCCGGTGACGCTCGCGACACCGCCGGCGAGCACGACCTGGTAGAGCGCCTCCCACGTCGCGCCCTGCAGCACGTACGCGAGCTCGGTCCGCTCGCGGCTCCTCGTTGCCTCGAGCACCACCGAGATCTCAGGCGCCGTGCGGACCAGATCCGGGGGGAAGAGCGGCTCACCCGGGTCGGAGAGCAGGAACCGGCCGTCCGAGAGCCGGTATTGCGGCGGGCTCGCCCGCACGATCGTCGCCCGCACTGTGTCACTCCTGCCGTCGGCCCGCTCGCGCACGAAAGTGAGGGTTTGTCCCACGGCCTGCTGTAGCGCCGCGCCCCGATCGGTGGCCGGCCGCAGGACCGCCGACACGAGCGCGACGGACGTATCGGGCGAGAACAGCGTCCCCGGGTCGAGCCCGTCGAGCTTGAGCGTCAGCCGGTTCCGCCCCTTCTCGAGGGCCTGCGGCAGTGTGCGGCGGAGGACTACGCGCCCGTCGCTGTAGACGGAGAGGGACGTCTGCGCGGCGAGCGGGCCGGCAAGCGCCAGCACCGCGGCGACCGCAGGCGACGTGCAGGTGCTCGTCACACGTCGCACGTTGCACGTCACACGTCGTGGAACCCGTGACGAGTCACCTGTGGCGTGTGACGTGCAACGTGTGACGTGCGACGTCATTTCAGCCATTCGAGCGCGATCCTCTTCACTATCCGGTAGGTCAAAAGGTACCAGGTCACCGCGGCCACTCCCCCCACCGCCCGCGCGGTGCTCTGCCACGCCGCCGGGGCCGACCGCAGCGTGAGAACGAGATACACCGCGAGCAACAGCGTGGTCACGACCGCGACGAGTCGTCCGATGTATGACGCCTTGCGCGTGACCGCTTGCACACACGCGGCGCAGCGCTCCCCGACGGCGATGCCGGGCGTGAGCGTCCCGCAACGCGCGCACTGGTGGCTACTGGATCCGCCGGGCCACGGCGCGGGCGAACTCGGCGGTCGAAGCACTGCCTCCCAGGTCCCTCGTGCGTACGTTGTCCTCGACGATCGCCAGCTCGAGCGCGCAGCGTAGCCGCGCGGCCGCGTCGAGCTCCCCCACGTGGTCGAGCATCATGGCGGCGGCGAGCAGCTGCGCCGCCGGGTTGGCGATTCCCCGGCCGGCGATGTCCGGCGCCGAGCCGTGCACCGGCTCGAAGATCGCCGCCGTCTCGCCCACGTTCGCCCCGGGCGCGAGCCCCAGCCCGCCGACCAGTCCCGACGCCTCGTCGGACAAGATGTCGCCGAACAGGTTCGTCGTCACGATCACGTCGAACTGCGCCGGGTTGATCACGAGCTGCATCGCCGCGTTGTCCACGATCTTCTCGTCTACGGCGATCCGCCCCTCGTAGCCCTCGGCCACCTGCCGCGCCGTCTCGAGAAACAGCCCGGACGTCGCCTTGAGGATGTTGGCCTTGTGGACCACCGTCACTTTTCTGCGGCCGTGCTTCGTGGCGTACTCGAACGCATAGCGCACGATCCGCCGGCAGCCGTCGCGCGTCATCACCGACATCGTCTGGGCGAGCGCCTTGGGGTCGTTCCCGACCTTGAAAGTGCGGTCGATCCCGACGTACAAGCCTTCAACGTTTTCCCGAATGACGACCAGGTCGACCTCGGGGAACTTGCCGCCGGGGATGATGGACTTGACGGGGCGGACGTTGGCGTACAGCTCGAACTCCTGCCGCAGCGCCACGTTCACCGAGCGGTAGCCAACGCCCAGGGGCGTCGTGAGGGGGCCCTTGAGCGCGAGGCCGGTGCGGCGGACGCTCTCGAGCGTCGCATCGGGGAGCGGGGTGCCGACCTTCTCGATGGCCGTCATCCCCCCGTATTGCTCGTCCCAGTCGAACTGTGTACCCAGGGCTTCGAGCACCTGGAGCGTCGCCTGTGTGATCTCGGGCCCGATGCCGTCGCCGCGAATGAGCGTCGCTTCGCGCCTCACGGCAGCCCTGGCGTGACGCTCTTCATCGCGCGGCCGAGCGAGCTCCAGGGGTCGTCGCCGTCACCCCGCGCCACAGTCCGCCAGTCGATCCGTCCCAGGCGCACGTCCACCATCGCGATGGACAACTCGGCAGTCGCGCTGTGTGGGGGCGCAGCATGCTGGGCCCCTGAGTCTCCCGAGGCCTTTTCGATTGCGCCCGACCGCCGGTACACCAGCGCCGCCGGCACCAGGGCGTAGCGCCCACCGCCGCCTCCCGCCAGCGCCACGAGCGTGCGCAGCTCGCTGCGCAGCGGATCCGGGATCACGCTGAGATTCTCCGCCCGCAGGAGGGCCGTCCCCATTTGATCGGGGTTGGTGGCGACGCCCGGAGCCCGACGCGCGACGCGTCGCAGCTCGTCGGGGAAGAGCCAGTTCACCTCCGGCGCGCGCGCGCGCAACAGCGCTTCGATCACGCTGTCCGCGCGCGTCAGCGCGGCGCGGCGGTCCGCGAGCGACGCGTCCCAGTGGAGCTCCTCTTCCGCCGCGACGAGCGTGAGCGGCAGGACGCTGACTTGCTGTCCCGCCAGTCCTGCGGTGGGAAGCGGCGCCACGGGCGCCGGCCCCTGAACGGGCCGCTTGCCGCCGCAGGCCAGGACCGCCCCCAACGCCCCGGTCCAGGCCAAGCGCCATAAGTATCTGTCTTTCAACGGATTAGTCACGGGCGCAATATCGTGCCCGCAGCCGCGTTTTTCAAGAACCGAGCGTCAGCCCACCGTCCACCACGATCACCTGTCCCGTGATGTGCCGTGCCGCCTCGGTGCACAGGAACACGATCACCCGGGCGATGTCTTCCGGGTCCGCCACGCGCCCGAGCACGGCCTCGTGCTCGGCGCGCTCGAGGACTTCGCGCGGGAGCTTCGCGAGGAGATCGGTCTTGACGAATCCCGGAGCGACCGCGTTGACGTTGACGTTGGACGGGCCGAGATCGACCGCAGCGGACCTGGTGAGGCCGATGAGCGCGGCCTTGCTGGCGGCGTAATTCGCGATCCCGAAGCCGGGGCGAAACGCCTGGTGGCTCGCGACGTTCACGATCTTCCCGAAGCGCTGCGCGCGCATCGGTCCGGAAACCGCCTGGATACAATGGAACGCGCCGGTCAGGTTGGTGTCGACCACCTCCCGCCACGCCTCCGCCAACAGCCGCCAGACGGCGCCGTCGTGAGCGACTCCGGCATTGTTGACGAGGAAGTGGACTCCTCCGAGGCGCTCGCGCACGGCGGTGACGAACAACTCGACCGCGTCGCGGTCGCGCACGTCGCAGCGCGCGCAGTAGACGGGCACGCCGCAGGCGCGGATCGCCGTTTCCGTGAGGAGCGCCTGCGCGGCAACGTCCCGCTCGGGCAGGTCCACGTAATTGATGGCGACCCCGACGCCCCGCTGGGCGAACTCCAACGCCGCCGCCCGGCCGAGCCCGGTAGCGCCGCCCGTGACGATCGCCACCCGACCCTGCACCGTCTCAGCGAGCGGCTGCGGCTGGGGCCGCTGCTGCGCGGCCGGCGCCCCGATGGGGGCGGCCTCCTGCGGAGCCACGACCCAGGAAGAAGTTGGTGCCAAGCGCTCGAACATATGTTCGAGATGGAACATCGGCAAGTCACCTGGCGCGTTCGAAGGATCGTAGCCGCAACGGATTGCCTACCAGGCGCGCCGAGCGTACCGTTACACTGTCGCCGGGTTCGAGAGGAGCGCTCGATGCCGGTGACGGCGAAGCTGTCGCGCAAGTTCTACGAGAGGTTCGGCGACGAGCTCACGAACGAGCTCGTGGAGTGGTTTGACCAGGTGGACGCTACCTACCGAAGCGAGCTTCGCGAGCTCAACGACCTCAACTTCGCACGCTTCGATGCGAAACTGGTCAGCGAAATCGAGCGGGCGTTCGGACGGCTCGAGACCCGGATGGCCGCGTTCGAGGCCCGCATCGTCCGATGGATGTTCGTGTTCTGGGTGGGAACGCTCGGCACGGTCATCGCGCTTCTGAAGCTGTGACAGCCACACGGACTCAGCGTCGCGTCGCCACCAGCGGCCACGCGATTGCCAGCGCGAGCCCGCCCGCCGCGCTCGCCAGGAACGCCGCTCCGGCTCCGAACTGCTGATACACGACGCCCAGCCCGACGCCTCCCGCGAGCGCTGCGAGCCCGGTCGCTCCGTGGTAGACGCCGAACCCGCTCCCCTGGCGGTCGCCCCCGGACTGCGCCACGAGCGCGCGCTCGGGGCTTTCCGTGAGCCCCCAGACGATGCCGAGCGCGAGAAACACGCCCCACGCCTGCGCGGGCGTGCGCGCCAGCGCCATCCCCGAAGCGAGCAGCGCGTAACACACCCACCCGATCCACATGGTGCGTCCCGGGCCGAACCGGTCGCTCCATGCGCCGCCCGCGAAGCTCGACGATGACTTCACCACGTGGACGGCCGCCCACAGAAGGGGCACCGCGGCGACCGGCACCCCGAGCTGCTGCGATCGGAGGATGATGAGGGTCTCGGGCATGCGGAGGAGGTAGAAAGCTGAGATCGCGAAGAGGAACACGGGCGGGCGAGGGCGGTGGAGGGCGGTGGAAGGCGGTGAGCCGGCCGTGGCGCCTTCATCGCTTTCCACCGCCTTCCACCGCCCTTCACCGCCCTTCACCGCCCATATCGCAAGCCCCAGTACCAAGATCCCCGGCGCCAGACTCCAGGCGATCACCGTCCGCACGTTCGCACTCCCGGACGACAGCAGCGCCCACGCGAGCAGCGGTCCGAGCACGGCCCCCGCGTGGTCCATCCCGCGCTGCAGCCCGAACGCGCGACCGCGTAGCGCCGGAGCCGTGACGTCGGCTATGAGGGCGTCGCGCGGAGGCGTCCGGAGCCCTTTGCCGACCCGGTCCACGACCCGGAGCCCGACCACCTGCCAGGCCGCGGCGGTGAGGCCGATCAGCGGTCGCACCACAACGGCGATGGCGTACCCCAGCACGATCAGCGGCCCGCGCCGCGCCGGCCGGTCGGCGAGCCGCCCCGCGCCGAACTTCACGAACGACGCGGCGAACTCCGCGGCGCCGTCCAGCGCGCCCAACGCCGCCGCTCCCCCACCCAGCGCTCCGGTGACGAAGGCGGGGAGCAGCGGGTAGATCATCTCGCTCGCGAAGTCGTTGAGCAGCGATACCGCGCCGAACAACTTGACCTGGCGCGGCAGGCGGAGAAGAGGGGTGGGCGGACCGGCGACACCGCGGGCGGCCGGCGCCGCGGCGTCTTTACGCATCGTTCAGACCCAGCCCCCAGCGCATCAGCGAAACGGGCAGCGCCCCATAGCGCAACACGGTGTCATGGAAATCGCGCAGGCCGAACCCGGCCCCCCGGGCGGCGCGAACGTCCTCCCGCAGCCGGAGCAGCTCCCGGCGACCGACCGCGTAGCAGAGTTGGTATGCCGGCTCGGCGCAGTAGCGGCGCACTTCCGCCTCCGCGTGCGCGCGGTCCATGCGCAGGTGACTGACCATGTAGTCGACGGCCTGGCTGAAGGTCATCCCGCGGGTGTGCAACCCCACATCCACGAGGATCCGGACCGCCCGCCACAGCAGGTGCACGCGCTGGAAGAACCGTTCCTCCTCGGAGCGATAGAACCCCTCCTCGCCCATCATGTCCTCGCAATAGAGCGCCCAGCCTTCGACCGTGAGCGGCGTCCAGACGTTTTTCCGTGTATCGGACGGCCGCCCTTGGGCGTGCACGATGTGGAGGTGGTGCCCCGGGTAGCCTTCGTGCAGCGCGGTGGCCGCGAGCTCGTAGCGGCAGTGGTCCCGCAGCAGCCGTTCCTGCACGTTCGGCGGCAGCTTCGGGTCCGGCACCGTAACGTAGAACCAGCCGGTGCGGTCGCTCGAGTACGCTCCAGGGCTGTCGTACGCGGCGAACGGGACGACCGGGCGCATGAACGCCGGCGTGGCGACTACGTCGAGCGGGGCGTCTGGAATCGGGGCGAGCCCGCGCTCGGCGACGAAGTCGCGCGCCCGCGCCATCTCCTGCGCGTAGGCGTCGACCAGGCCACCGGCCGGTGGATGGTCCGCGCGCAGCCGGTCCACGACGTCCCCCCAGCTCCGCGTACCGTCGATCCGCGCGGCGCGGCGGACGAGATCGGCCTCGACCTCTTCGCGGAGATGTAGCCCGTATCGCCACAGCTCGGGAGCGGTCTCGCGCAACGCGTGCTCGTAGTGCAATCGGAAGTTGAAGTCGTCCTCCCCGAGCGCGATGTGCTCGGACGCCGCCTCGAGCCACCGCTCGAGATCGTGCTGGAACGCCGCCAGCGCCGCCGCGGCCTGCTCGACGGCGGCCTCGAGCGCGGTCACGTACGCCGCCGGCGGCGAAGGAGCGAGCGCGGACGGAATCGCGCGCACGAGCAAGAGGCCGCCTTCGTTGATCCGCAGGGCCGTCTCGACGAATACCCGCACCGGCTCGACCAGCGTGGCACGCGCGTCGTCCAGGAACGGCGGCACGTCCTCGAGCCGGCGCACGAGGACACGCGCCCGCTCCTCGGGCGCTTGATCGTGGCGACACAGCAGCACGTGCAATCCGGCGAGGAGATGCTGCAGCCAGAACGCCGGATTCTTCGCCTGGGGCCGCTCCCGCTCGAACCGCCGCAGTGTGACGCGGGCCTCGTTCAGCAGCGCGGTCCGGTCGATCTCGTCTTCCAGCTGGTCCGTGGTGGCTTCTTCCAGAGCGGCGGCGAGGGACTTGAGCGCCGCGAGCGAGGGGCGCAGCGCATCGGGGCTGTATCGCCCGTAGCGGTCGTCGTACCCCGTCACTCCCGCCTGTGTGGCCGCCACCGGGTCGAGATGCCAGCGCAGGTCGAAGTACGAGCGTTCGACGGCGCGGAACGCCCCTACCGCCATGCGACTTGCCTGAGCAGGCGGTGGCACTCCTCATCCGACAAGACCCGATCGGTGCGCTTCGCCGCCTCGAACAGCACCCGGCACGCGGCCTCGTGCTCGGCGTCGTAGCCGTGCGTCTCGAGCCAGTACTTCACGTTGGACAACCCCGAGACCGGCGAGATCTCGATCTGCTGCTCGAGGCCGAGCTCCTCGGCCGGCACCGAGCTGTAGACGCGGTTCGCCAGCCAATCGTGGCCCTTCTTCTTCGCCTTGATGATCGCCGCCGCGTGCACGCCCGTCCCCGTGCGAAACGCGTCGGCCCCCATTACGGGGTAGTTCACCGGAATGGGGACCCCGACCGCGTCCGCGACCAGCCTGCAGTACTCGGGAAGCCTGGAGATGTCCTGGCGATGCACCCCCAGCAGCCTGAGGTTCACGATGAGGAGGTCCATCTCGGCGTTCCCGACCCGCTCCCCCACGCCGAGCGCCGTGGCGTGGACACGATCGACGCCCGCCTCGATCGCCGCGAGACAGTTGATCAGCCCCATCCCGCGGTCCCGGTGCCCGTGCCAGTCCACCTTGACGTCTTTCCCCGCTACGATTTCCTCCCTGACGAAGCGTACGAGCGCCTTCACCCCCTCGGGCGTCGCGTGGCCCACGGTGTCCGCCAGGCAGATCCGGGTTGCACCGCAGCTGATCGCCGCGCCGTAGAGCGCCTTCACCGCCTCGGGCCTGGCGCGGGTGGTGTCTTCGGTGACGTACATGACCGGCAGACCGTGCTTCGCGGCATAGGTCACGGCCTGCTCGGTCGCTTCCAGGATGCGGTCGAGGGTCCAGTCCTCGGCGTACTGCCGGATCGGCGACGACCCGATGAACGTCGCCGCTTCGATGGGGATGCCGACCTCGTCCGCTATGCGCACGATCGGCTCGATATCCGCGAGCACGGTACGGGCCGCGCAGTTCGGGAAGATCGGCAACTTCTGGTCGCGGATCTCCGTGGCGAGCACGCGGACCTGTTCCACCACCCGGGGCCCCGCGCCCGGCAGTCCGAGGTCCGCCGCCACGATCCCCAGATCCGCCATGAGGTGGAGCAGCCGCTTCTTGACTTCGAGCGGCGGGTCCCGCACCGAGGGCGATTGCAGGCCGTCGCGCAGCGTCTCGTCGTTCAGATCGACTCTGGCAGCCGACCAGTCGAAGGGGGCCTGCACGCGATTCCAGTCGTAGATCAGCTCGCGCTCGTCCATACCCTAGTGTCGCCGCCTGGCTAACAGAGGTCAAGCGATCAGAGGCTCAGCCGCCAGATCAGTTGCAAGACGCCAAGCCGCAAGCGGTTCACAGTCGCAAGGCCGCAAGGGAGTCCTCTGACAACTGCACGCTGAAGACCGCTTGCGACTTGGCGTCTGGAAACTGCACTGTAGACTAATGGACTGACTTCTTGGCCCTAATGAACGACCTCATCGCCCAGATCCTCGCGCACGACCGGGTTCGTGCCGCCCGTCACCACATCGAGCGCACCGACGAGGTGACGCTCTCGCGCCAGGCCGCGCTGTCCGCGGTCCCCGCGCCGACCGGCGCCGAAGGGCGGCGCGCCGCGCGGGTGGCGGAGCTGTTTCGCGAGCTCGGTCTCCGGGATGTCGGCGTGGACGAAGTGGGGAACGTGGTCGGCTGGGCCGGCGGGGGAGCTGCCGACGTAGGAGCGCAGCATGGTGCGCCCCTACACGCCCACGTCGTCCTCGCCGCGCACCTCGACACCGTCTTCGGC
>DATDFP010000212.1:0-8872 GCA_036522535.1 Gemmatimonadales bacterium | reverse complement strand
CCCGCGTTGCTCGCCATCGCCGCGGCGGCCGCCATGTCGGGACCGGGCGTGGTGGCCCTCGTGGCGCAGGCGCTCGGAATCCGCCGGAGCGTCGCCCGGGTCGTAGGCTCTGCGGCGGCGCTCGAAACGGCGCTCGGCGCGCTCGCGATGACGGTCCCGTTCGCGCTGCACCATCCCGTGCCGGCGGCGCGCACTCCCGCGCTCGGCTGGCTCTTCTGGACCGCCTTTGCCGTCGGCAGCAGTGGGCTCGTCGGGCTCGTGTTCCTGAGCCTCACGCGGCCGTCTGCTCCCTCCGCGCCCGTAGCGGAGGATATCGGTCAGGCCTTGTTCGGCTCGCTGCTGTTCGGCGCGGGGATCGGCTACGGAGCCGGGCTCTCGCCCTTCCTGGTCTGCGCGCTCGCCACGGCGCTGATCGTCAATTGGTCGCCGCAGCGCCGGCGCGCCCGCACCCTGCTCGCCGAGTGGGGACACCCCATCTACGTGTTGCTCCTGATAGCCGCAGGAGCACTGCTCAGCCCCCCGACGCTCTGGATCGTGGTAGCCGCGGTCCTGCTTGGCTCGCTACGCGCGGCGGCTCACTGGACGGCCGGGTACCTGGGACGGCCGCTCTTCAGGGGGGCGCTCGCCCGGTCGGCGCCCGATGCCGGCATCGCGACCGTGGCGCAGGGCGGCGCGGCGCTGGCGCTAGGGATTGATTTCTTCCTCACGTACGCACGCGAGCCTGGGAGCCGGGGGGTGGGCCTGGGAGGAGCCGCCGTGCTCGCGACCATCATCCTGGGCGTGGCCCTGGCCCAGCTCGCGGCTCCGCTCCTCACGCAGCGCGCGTTGCGACTGCCGCGGGCGGCGTTGGCACCCGCGCCTGCGGTCGACCTCAGCTCGGGCGCTCCGGCGGAGTGACGCGATGATCCCCTCATGGGTGGCGGTGCTGACGGGGCTTTCCCTCGCAATCCTTGCGATGGCGGCGATCGCGATCGCGCTGTCCTCCGTCGCGGCGGTGCTGGCGCTGCGCGCCTTCCTGCGGGTGTTCGAGCACCTCGCCGGCCCCGCGGTCAGCGACGCGCGCCAGCTGGTGGCGGGGATCCGCGCGGAGGCGGAGAGCCTCGTGGGCACGTCGCGCGACCTGCGGAGCCGGGTCGTGAAGGCGGCCGACGCCGCCGAGGCGCGTCTCGCCGATCTCGACGCCCTGTTCACCGTGGTGCAGGAAGAAGTGGAGGCAACGGCGCTCGACATGACGGCGACCCTGCGCAAGGTACGCCGCGGGCTGTCGCTGTTCGAGTGGGGACGACGGACGTTGAAGCGCGGGAGGAAGGGCTGAGCGGCCGGCAGCTGGTCGGCGCCACGGCGGCGGCGGTCTTAGGGATCGCCGTCTGGCCCGCGGTGGCCCACGCCTGGACCCCGGGCACGCACATCTATCTCGGCGAGTCGGTGCTCGCGAACCTGCAGCAGCTGCCGAATGCCGTCGCCGATCTGCTACGGGCCTTCCCCTACGATTTCCTGTACGGCAACATCGCCGCGGACACCTCGATCGCGAAGAAGTACGCGCCCGTGGGGCGGCACTGCCACGCCTGGCACGTCGGCCAGGAGATCTTCGACCTCGCCCCGACGGACCCGTTGCGTGCCTTCGGGCTGGGCTATCTGTCACACCTCGCGGCCGACACGGTGGCCCACAATTTCTTCGTGCCGCACCAGCTCGTGCTCACGTCGAGCACGGCGGCGTTGGGCCACAGCTACTGGGAGAGCCGGTTCGAGACTCACCTCGGGTCCGCCTACGCCAGCACCGCCAAAGAGCTGATCCTCCAGGACCACGCGCCGAGCGACGCGCACCTCGATTCGATCATCTCGCCCACGCTCTTCAGCCTCCGCACGAACCGGCGGCTGTTCCGCGGCATGGTGCGCCTGACGGAGAGCGAGAGCTGGCGCTGGGCGTTCCAGGTGATTCTCGAGAACACCCGTTGGGACCTCCCCGACGAGCACGTGGAGCGCCAGATGGCGGTGGCGTTCGAGTACGTGATGGAGGTGCTGGGCGAGAAGGACGCGGCGGCCCGGCGACTCGACCCCGCGGGCACCCACGCCCTGAGGCTCGCCAAGCAGATGCGTCGTCAGGCGCTGCATGAAGGCGGCCGTGAGGAGCCCGAGCGCGTGCAGGCCGCGGCGGAGGAGCACTTCGGGCTGCCCAGCCCGGCGCTGGATTACTGGACGGCCTCGAAGTCGCAGCGACCCTGGCGAGACAGGTCCGACTAGGGACGGCTGTCGACAGGGGAGCCCAGCTTCTCCTCGAGCACCTTCTGGACCAGCTTCGGGTCCGCCTTGCCGCGCGACACCTTCATCACCTGTCCCAGGAAGAACTGGATCAGCTTCATCTCGCCGTTCCGATAGCGATCGACCTCGGTGGCGTGGGCCGCGAGCACCTCGGTGACCCAGGCCGCGACGACGCCCGTGTCGGCCACCTGCACGAGCCCGAGCGCCTCCGCCGCGTTGCGCGGCTCCCCGCCCCGCTCCGCCACCTCGGCGAACACTCGCTTCGCCGCCTGATGACTCAGGGTGCCGCCCTTCACCAATCCGATGAGCTGAGCGAGCGACGTGGGGGGGACGCGCAGTTGCTCGTGGTTGTCCTTTGCGTCGGCGAGGACCTCGGTCATCACCCAGTTCGCCGCCGCCTTGGGCTCGGTCCCGGCGCGCACCACCGCCTCGTAATAGTCCGCCACGGCGCGATCGGCGGTGAGCACCGCGGCGTCGGTGACGCCGAGCGCGTACTGCGTCACGAAGCGCTCGCGTTTGCGCGCGGGCAGCTCCGGCAGGGCGGCCTGCTCCTCGGCCACGAAGTCCTCCGTGAGCACGAGCGGCGGCAGGTCGGGGTCGGGGAAGTAGCGGTAGTCGTGGCTCTCCTCCTTGGTCCGCTGCGGGCGCACGGCGTTCGCCCGCGAGTCGTACAACAAGGTCTGCTGCTCCACGGCGCCCCCGGCCTCGAGGATCCCGATCTGGCGGTCGCGCTCCACGGTGAGCGCCTTCTCGACGTAGGCGAACGAGTTGATGTTCTTCACCTCGGTCTTGGTGCCGAGGGCGGTCTCACCGGCGCGGCGCACGGAGACGTTCGCGTCCACCCGCAAGCTGCCTTTTTCCATGTCGCAGTCGGACACCCCGGAGTACTCGAGCACCTGTTTCAGGGTCTGGAGGTAGGCGCGCGCCTCCTGGGGCGAGCGGAAGTCCGGTCCGGTGACGATCTCGATCAGCGGCACCCCGCAGCGGTTCAGATCGATCGCCGTTTCCCTGGGGAAGCGGTCGTGGAGCGACTTCCCCGCATCCTCCTCGACGTGCAGCCGCTCGATCGTGGCCGTCGCGAGGCCCCGATCGGGCGACAGGTACGACAGCGACCCCTTGGTCGCGAGCGGGTTCTCGAACTGCGAGATCT
Organism: Gemmatimonadales bacterium; assembly: GCA_036522535.1. Classification (GTDB taxonomy): domain Bacteria; phylum Gemmatimonadota; class Gemmatimonadetes; order Gemmatimonadales; family GWC2-71-9; genus AG12. The sequence goes on along the minus strand of DATDFP010000212.1, from coordinate 5,463 downwards.
GATAGCCCTTCGGCAGGTCGGGGTAGAAGTAGTTCTTGCGCGCGAACACGCTCTTCGGCTGCACGGTGCAGCCCAGGGCGAGCGCCGCCCGCACGGCGAGCTTGACCGCCTGCTCGTTCGGGACCGGCAGCGCCCCGGGCAGTCCCAGGCACACGGGACAGATATTGCTGTTGGGGGGCGCGCCGAACGCGGCCGAGCAGCCGCAGAACATCTTCGACTCTGTGCGCAGCTGGACGTGCGTCTCGAGTCCGATCACCGTCTCCCAGCGGCCCCCTCCAGGCCCTGCCATCTCACGCCTCCTGGCTCGCGGGGACGACCCGCTCGAGCGCGTACGCGGCCTCGATCATCTCGTCCTCGAGGAACGCCTGACCGATGAGCTGCCCGCCGAGCGGCAGTCCCTTGACCCGGCCGATCGGGATGGACATCGCGGGGAGCCCGGCGAGATTCGCGGTCACGACGAAGATGTCCGACAGGTACATCGCCACGGGGTCGGCGAGCTTCTCGCCGGCCTTGAAGGCCGGCGTCGGCGTCGTGGGCGTGAACACCAGGTCGACGCCGCGGTCGAACACGTTGCGAAAGTCCTGGGCGATGAGGGCGCGCATCTGTTGTGCCTTGCGGTAATAGGCATCGTAATAGCCCGACGACAACACGTACGTTCCCACGAGGATACGGCGCCGCACCTCGGGCCCGAACCCTTCGCCCCGCGTGGTGCGGTACAGGGCGCGCACGTCGGGCGCTCCGTTGAACCGCGCACCGTAGCGGGCGCCGTCGTAGCGCGCCAGGTTCGACGAGGCCTCGGCGGGCGCGATGATGTAGTAGGTCGGCACCGCATACGGCGTGTGCGGCAGCGAGACCTCGCGGACGGCGGCGCCGAGCTCCCTGAGCAGGCGGATCGCGCGGTCACACGCCCGCCGCACCCCGGAATCCAGGTCCTGCGGGAAGTACTCCTTCGGAATCCCGATCACGAAGCCCTGGAGCGACTCGGGAACGGTCGGGAGCCGGAGGGGATCGCGGTCCTCGCACGTGGCATCCCTGGGATCCCGCCCGCTGATCACCGACAGGACCCGCGCGGCGTCGTGCACACTGCGCCCCAACACGCCGATCTGGTCGAGCGACGAGCCGAAGGCCACCAGCCCGTAGCGGGACACCCGGCCGTAGGTGGGCTTGATCCCGACGATCCCGCAGAAGGACGCGGGCTGGCGCACCGAGCCACCGGTCTCCGAGCCGAGCGCCGCGGGTACGGTCCCGGCGGCCACGAGCGCCGCCGAGCCGCCGGACGAGCCGCCCGGCACCCGCGTCTTGTCGAAGGGGTGGAGCGTCCTCCCGTAGGCCGAGTGCTCGGTGGACGAGCCCATCCCGAACTCGTCGCAGTTCGTTTTGCCCGCAATGAGCGCTCCGGCCGCTTTGAGCTTCGCCACCGCCGTCGCTTCGTAGGGCGAGCGGTAGCCCGCGAGGACCTTCGACCCGCAGGTGGTCGTGAACTCGAGTGTGCAGATGTTGTCCTTCACCGCCACGGCCATGCCGTACAGCACCCCGGAGGGGTGGGCGGCCTTGCCCTGCAGCGCGAGGGAGGCCCGCAATTCCTTCGGCGCCGTGAGACCGGCATTGAGCCGCCGGGCTTTGACCATCCGGTCGGCCGCCGCCCTGGCGTTGGCGAGCGCCTCGCCGGGATCCCCCACGCTCACGCCTCCGGTTCCTCGAACTGGCCGAGCTTCGGCACGACGAAGAAGCCTTCCTTGAACGCGGGGGCGAGCCGGTCGGGCCCGAACGCGAGCGGCCACGGTCTCACCTCGTCGGCGCGGAACCGCACCGCATCGGGGCCCGGCACGAACGGCCGCGCGCCCTCGCTCGCCGGCACGGCGCTGATCTGAGCCACGAAGTCGAGGATGCGCGACATCTGCTCGGTCAGGACCGGGAGGGCCGCTTCGTCCACATCGAGCTCTGCGAGCCGCGCGATTTTCAGCACGTCCTCACGCGTGACGCTCATGCTCCCTCCCAGTCGCGCTCGAGCCCCGCATAGGCCACGAGCAACTGCTTGGCCCCGATCTCCTGGTCATCGAACTCCACCGTCACCTTCAGGTCGCGTCCCGAGCCGGAGACGGCGCGGATCACGCCGCCGCCGAATTTCCGATGCCGCACGCGCTCGCCCGCCGCGTAACGGGGCGCGTCCTGCGAGGTCTCGGCCTGCCAGTCCACCTCCACCGGCGCACGCGCCGCGCGACGCGCCCGTTCGGCCGCCGGGCGTTGCGCCCGGTCCCACGTCGGCGTCGTGCTGCGCTCTTCCACGACGTGCGGCGGCAGCGCTTCCAGGAAACGCGACGGCTCGGAGACCTCGAGCCGGCCGTTCCGGTAGCGCGTGCGCGCCCATGAGAGATACAATTTTTCACGCGCGCGCGTGAGTCCCACGTAGCACAGCCGCCGCTCCTCCTCGAGGCCGCCCGGCTCTCCCGCCGAGCGGGCGAGCGGGAACAACCCGTCCTCGAGACCGGCGAGCGCCACCACGGGCCATTCCAGGCCCTTCGCCATATGGACCGTCATCAGCGTCACGCCGTTCGACGCCCCGGCGCCTTGATCGGCCGGCGTCACGAGCGCCGCGTGCGTGAGGTAGCGCTCGAGCAGGGTCGGCCCGGGCTCACCCCCGTCGCCCTCTACGTCGGTCGCCGCAGTCTCCGCCCACTCCGCGGCTCCCGCGATCAGTTCCTGCACGTTCTCGAGGCGCTCGATCCCCTCGGGCCCCTCCTCCGCGAGGTAGCGGCCGTATCCGGTCGCCGCGATCACCTGCTCCAGCACGGTCGCCGGGTCGGCCTCGCCATAGCGCTCCCGCAGCCCGTCGATCAGCCCGGCGAGGCCCTGGAACGCTTCCCGCACGTTGGGCCGGACGTCGGGAAGCCGGTCCGCCGCGCGCGCCGTCTCCAGCAGCGGCTTCCGCCACTGGCCGGCCGTCCGCACGAGCTGCGCGAGTGAAGCGTCCCCAATCCCGCGCCGCGGGACGTTCGCAATGCGCACCAGCGCCTCGTCATCGGCGGGATTGGCGATGAGGCGCAGGTAGGCGAGGACGTCCCGCACCTCGCGCCGCTCGTAGAAGCTCACCGCGCCCACCAAGCGATACGGGATGCCGCGGAACCGGAATGCTTCTTCGAGCGGGCGGGACTGCGAGTTGGTGCGGTACAGGATCGCCAATCCTTCGTAGGGCAAGTCGGTCTCGGCCGCGAGCCGCGCGTACTCCCCCGCCAGCCATTCCGCTTCGTCGCGCTCGTCGGCCGCCGTCAGCAGGATGACGGGATCGCCGCCCTGCTTGGCCGTGAACAGCGTCTTGCCGAGTCGCCGCGCGTTCTCCGCGATCACGCCGTTCGCCGCATCGAGGATCACCTGTGTCGAGCGATAGTTCTGCTCCAGCTTGATGAGCGCGGCCCCCGTGCCCCCCGTGGCCCCCGGCCCGGAGCAGTCGTGCTGGAACGACAGCATGTGCCGCACGTCCGCGCCGCGCCAGCCGTAGATCGCCTGGTCGTCGTCGCCCACCACGAACAAATTTCCGTGCTCGGCCGCGAGCAGCTTCACGAGCCGGTACTGCGCCGCGTTCGTGTCCTGAAACTCGTCCACCAGCACGTGCTCGAAGCGCCGCTGCCAGTAGGCCAGACGCTCGGGATGCGCCCGGAACAGGGTGAGCGGGTAGAGCAGCAGGTCGTCGAAGTCCATCGCGTTCGCCTGCTTCAGCGCGGCTCCGAGCTCCGCGTAGATGTCGGCCGCGACCCGCTCCAGCGGGCTCTCCGCCTGGGCGCCGAGCTCCTCGGGCAGGAGCATGCGGTTCTTGGCGCCCGAGATGATGGCGTGGATCGCCCGGGGCGGATGCGCTTTGGGCGAAAGGCCCCGCTGCTCGATCAAGCGTTTGATGAAGGACTCGGAGTCTTCCTGGTCGTAAATCGTGAAATTCGGGCTGAAGCCGAGCAGCGGGGCTTCGCGCCGCAGCAAGCGCGCGGAGAGCGCGTGGAACGTGCCGATCCACAGGCCCCTCGGGTCGGCGCCCAGCAAAGCCGCCACCCGCGAGCGCATCTCGCCCGCAGCTCTATTGGTGAACGTCACCGCGAAGATCTTCTGCGGCGGCACACCGCGGTCCTTGATCAGGTGGGCGATCCGCGCCGTGAGCACGCGGGTCTTGCCCGACCCGGCGCCGGCGAGCACCAGCAGCGCCCCGCCGGCGTGGTGGACGGCGACTTCCTGTTGCGGGTTCAAGGGTAGGGTCATGGCGTCATCGAGGAGGCGAGCGGGAACTCCAGCACGAACACGCTTCCGGTGCCGTCGGTCGCCGGATGGTAGGACACGCGCCCGCCGTGCTGCTGCTCCACGATGCGGCGCGCCAGCGCCAGCCCGATCCCCCAGCCGCCGACCTTGGTGGACACGCCGGGCTCGAACAGCTGGGCTCGAACCTCGGGCGCCACGCCGGGGCCGTCGTCCCGCACGCTGACCTGCGCGCTGTCCCGGGACGCCTGCACGCTCACGTCGACCCGGCCGCCTCGCCCGGACAGCGCGTCGATCGCGTTCTTGATCACGGCCTCGAGCGCCCACTCGACGAGGACGGCGTCGCCGAGCGCCATCGGGCCCGGCCCTGAAGCCGTCAGGCACAGGGTGACGGGGTTCGCCAGGGTCGGCAGGCGCGGGCGAAAGTAGGTCACCACGCGCTCCGCCACGGCGCCCAGCCCCACCGCCTCGCGCCGCGCCGGGCGACCAATTCGCTCGAACCGTTTGGCAACCCGCTCGAGGCGCTCGGCATCGGCCCCAAGATGCGCCGCCAGCTCCTCCGCCGTGGTACCCGGATTCTCCCGCACGTGTGCAATCCATCCCGTGAGGCCCATCAGGGGCGTCCCGAGCTGGTGCGCCGACTCGCGCGCCATCGCCACCCAGAGCCGGTCGCGCGCCGCCCCCACCTGGGAGCGATAGGCCCAGACCGAGAGCAGCGCGAGACACAGGAACAGGACGCCTTGCAGCAAGGCGAGCACGGTAAAGCGCCGCGCCACGGGCAGGGGCCCATAGTGGATGGTCCCCACGCCGGGCTGGACGATCGGCGCGTGCACGGCATCGAGCTCGGCGATCCACGCGCGCAGCGCCGCGGCGTCCGCGTCGCGCGGGAGCGGGGCGTTGGCCATCGCCGTAATGCGTCCCGTGGTGTCGGTGACCGCAATGGCAATGCCGAGGGAGCGAACCTGCGCTGCGAGGTCGAGCAGGGCGGCGGTCGCGCCGTCGGGGCGCGGGTCGTTGAGTCCGGCGAACACACGCCCCAAGAGCCGGCTCGTGTCGCGGGCCTCGTCCCGCAGATGGCGCGTGACCGCCAGGGCGGACCCGACCGTGATCGCCCCCAGGACGAGGGCGAGCCCGAGCACCGCGTGAGGACCGATCCGGCGCAGCGCGCCGCTACGCGGCACCGGCAGGGGGGGCGAGGGGGGCGGGGGGCACCAGGCAGTCGGTCCC
>DATDFP010000211.1:0-7262 GCA_036522535.1 Gemmatimonadales bacterium | reverse complement strand
CCAGCGAGCCGAGGGTGATCACGCCTGCCCCGATGGCGCGCGGCGCTGGCCGTGGTCGCCCGGATGCCAGGAGGCCTGGCGCGCCTCGAGGGCGTAGCGCCGCGCGCCATCGGGGCAGGCGTGATCACCCTCGGCTCGCTGGCGCTGCTCCGGGGCACCCTGAATCCTGCGGACCCGGTCCTCGCCGTGGCGGCGTTCCCCCTCGTCGCCCTCGTCTTCGGCGCGGTGCTCGTAATGGCTGTGACACAACCGCCCACAGGTCGCCTGGCTCGAGTGCTTCGCCGCGACTGGCTGCGCAAGTGGGGCACCTACAGCTATGGCATCTACGTGATTCATTTGCCGCTATTGGGCGCGATCGAATACAAGAGCAAGTTCTACCAGCACGGGCTGGCGCTGCTCGGCGGATCGCGGTTGCCCGCCGTGTTGTTGCTCGCAGCGGTCGCGGCGTCGGTCTCGTACGCGTTTGGGTACGCGAGTTATCACCTCTATGAGAAGCGCTTCCTCGAGCTGAAGCGCTACTTCGCGCGACCGTCTGCACCCCGCGCCGGCGCTCCCCTCGAGACGAGAGTGGCATTGCTGCACTCTCGATCATCGGCGAGCCCGCCGATCATCTGACGCGAGCGCTCGGCAGGCGCCCGAGCGCCCGCACGAACTCCGTCACGCAGCGCTCGATCCGCCCATAGACCCGCCGGCAGACCTCCGGCCCCTGCTCCACCGGATCTTCGATCGCCCGAGCCGCTCCAGGCTCGGGATCGAGATCGCCCAGGAAGACGATGTCCCGGGAGGGCCGCCCGAACTGCTCGCGAACGACGCGATACTGCACGGGGTCCATGACCACGATCAGATCGGCCGCCCGCAAGAGTTCGCTCGTGACGGGTCGGGAGCGGTGGGCCGACAGATCGATGCCGCGCTCGGCGGCGGCGAGGATGGCGTCGGGCGGCGAGGGCCGGCCGGGCCCCATGAGCCCGGCCGACTCGACGCGGATCCCGCTTGCCTCCACCGCTCGGCGCAGCGCCGCGGCGGCGAACGGGCTCCGGAAGATGTTCCCGTTGCACAGCACCAGTACGTTGGCGGGTGTTGGGCGCGCAGCAAGCGACGCCAGCGCCGCACGGCGTCGCGAGCCGTGCAGCATCCGGTTCGGGACGCGGCGCAGCCGCCTCAAAAGCTCAGCGACCACTGGTCCTCCAGCGGGGACGTGAGCGTTGCGAACGGATCGCGACCCGACACGTCTTCGGAATCCCCTTTCAGTCAGCAAGCTTCGCGGACTCATCAGACCTCGCGTGCCGTGCCGAAGTGTAACAAACAAACCCTCTCGGCCCGGCCGTCATGAATTCCTCTTGGGGCGTGAGCAAACGTAATTCCACGAGCAGTTGACCGGAACCGTGCGAACCCTGTGCCAGTGTGCCGGGCCGCCGCGTGGACGCGACGGCTCACCCCGACGGGTGTTGCCCACGCGCGACAAGCTCCGATGGATCGTGCGGACCGTACGGGCTGGCTCGATACCTGCACACGTGGCTGTTGTTGCGTTGTCTACACTCCGTTCACTCGTCGGAGGTCTGCAACCCGGATGCGCTATCTCGTCACAGGCGGCGCCGGCTTTATCGGCTCCCACCTCGTGGAGGCCCTCGTCGCTCTTGGCGAGGCGGTGACCGTGCTGGACGATCTGTCCACCGGCAACCTGCGGAACCTCCTCGCGCTCCGGGACCGGATCCAGTTCCTGCGCGGGAGCGTCACCGATCCGGCGGTGTGTCAGCGGGCCATGGAAGGCGTGGACTTCGTGTTCCATCACGCCGCACTCACGTCGGTGCCGCGCTCGGTGGACGAGCCGGTCGCGGCGCACGAGATCAATACGGCGGGGACGTTGAATGTGTTGCTCGCGGCCCGAAGTGCGGGCGTCCGGCGCGTGGTGTACGCCGGATCCACGGCGGCCTACGGGGACGCTCGCGAGCTGCCCAACCACGAGGACATGCCGGCTCGCCCGCTTTCCCCGTACGCCGCCACCAAGCTCGCCGCCGAGGAGTATTGCAGGGCGCTTTCCGCCACCTACGGCCTTGAGACCGTGACGCTGCGCTACTTCAACGTTTTCGGTCCGCGCCAGGACCCGGCGTCGCCGTACGCAGCGGTCATCCCGCGGTTCATCCTCGCCGCGTTGTGCCGCGAGCCGCCTGTGATCTACGGCGACGGCGGGCAGACGCGAGACTTCGTCTACGTCGCCGACGTCGTGCGCGCCAACCTGCTGGCGTGTAAGGCGCCGGCTCAGCGCGTTGTAGGCCAGGTGTTCAACGTCGGCTGCGGCGAAGCCGTCGGCGTCGGACAGCTGTGGGAGCGGATCCAGCACCTTACGGGGATACGCCTCGCGCCGCGGTACGCGCCCGGGCGGGTGGGCGAGGTGCGCGACTCGCGCGCCTCCATCGAGCGGATCCGTACGGCGATCGGCTACACGCCGGACACGGACCTCGAAGCGGGGTTGCGGCTGACGATCGACTACTATCGCGAAGTCGAGGCGCGCCGCCACCGCGAGACGGCGGTCGGAGAGGACTCCCTCAGCCTCCCACTCCACGGTCGAGCGCCTCGCGCAGCCCTTCCGGGCTGAACTGAGCCGCCCGAGGTCACGGCTCTCCCTACTTCGGCGTGGCGGAGAAGGCCGGCACCGCGCGGGCCCCGCGCGTCGGGCGAGACAGACGGGCGACGACCTCGGGCTCGACCAGGCGCTCGAGCAGGTCGTGTCCCTCCGGCGACAGGTGCAGGTCCACACTTCCATATAGCCGGCTGCCGCTCGCCTCCGCCCGCCTGAAATCGGCGAGCACGTCCAACACATCGAGCCCGAGCGCGTGCATGGCCTCGGTCAAGAGACGATTCGGCTGATCGAGATCGACCGCTGCGGGGTCGACCTTGAATCCTCTCAGGGCCCGGCGGAAGGCGGCCGTGTCCGTCTGGTAGGGTGCAGGGATCAGGAAAAACAGGGTCGGAATGTTGCGGGCGGCGCCGAGGTCTCGGATGTCCCGAAGGATCTGAGCCGTAACGGACCAGTCGGGCGCCCCGGCCTTGCTGCGCAGCAAGTCTTCGGGAAAGTACTCGGTGGTGAGCCCGGCTCGCATGCGCAGGACGGCCGTCCGCTGCTTCAGAAAAACGTACAGGTGCGAGTGAGCTGCGAGAAAATCATTGACGGGATAGAGGACGGCATCGATGAGCTCCCCGTAGGTGAGACGACGGGGCATGCGGAAGGCGTGCACCTCGGCGGGCACAAGCGGCGGGTACTCGATGCGCTTTGGCACGACGTCATTCCCGAGAAACACCGACACGAGAACCAGGTCGAACGGCTCGCAACCGATGTCCCGCCGGGCTTCCGTCAGGTACTGCGAAGGATCCCATCCGCTCACCCCGGGATTGCGGATCGCGACCGGCTCGCCGATGCGCTCGGCCAAACGCGCTTCCAGCAAACCCGCGAAGCTCTGCTCGTATTCCACCTGCAGAGCCTCCATGTACGAGTCGCCGAGCAGCAGAATCCGTCGCCGCGCCTCCACGCGGGCGCCTCGTCCCACGCGGTACCCGTCGCGGTCCGTGATCACTCGTACGGTGCCCTCCCCCCGGTTGATCGTCGTGTTCACATCCGGACGGTGCGCCCAGCCCAGCGTGTCAACGGGCTGCCAGATCTCCGGGTGCGTCAGGATGAGCTGCTGTGGCGCGACGGCTCGGACGAGGAGCTCACCGAGCGCGCAGGCGACACCCAGAGATACGCACAGAACGGCGACGTTCGCGACTGTGTCGCGCAGGCGGCTGCGCCCCTCTCCTGTGGCCGGTTGCGGCGAGGCGACGCCGTCGCTGGATGGCGTGAACCGACGGAGAGTCACGGCTGTCGAGGAACCGCAGCCAAACCGGTCGTCATGGAGCGGCCGCCACGGTGCCGCACCTGGTCGCCAGCCGCCCCGCCGACGCGAGTCGCCGTGCGAGGTACGCGGCCGTAATCTCATAGCCGCGCGGCGACGGATGACCGTCGTATGGCAGGAGGTAAAGCGAGTCAGTGGGCAGACCGCTCGCGACCAGTGGCTGAAGCAAGTCGACCGCCGTAATCCCCGCCTCGACGGCAGTCTGCGTGAGCCAGACGAGCTGCCCGCGTCGTGCCTCGCTCGCGACGTTGAAATGCGAAGGGTACGCGAGTAACACGAGAGGGATACCGCGGGCAACGAGGGTGTCGCGCACGGCGAGCAGCGAGCGCCGGTAAGTCTCGCGCAGGCGCTGCGTCACGGAATCGGCACCGTCCGCCCTCCAGTCGAGCCGGACGGCATGCTCCTGAGCGCGAAACCTGGCACGGAGATTCAGGGCCAAATTCCACAAAGCGGTGCGCCGCAACAGTGGGTATGCCAACGCAAGCAGGAAGCGCGACTTGGCGCGCCGGTTTGCGGCGAGCTGGTCCCAGATCGAGGGCCCGTTCAGGTCGGCGACGTCGTTCTCGCTGAACAGCAAAATCACAAGATCGGGCGACAACGCGAGCCCGCGTTCGATCATGCGCGCCTCATCCACGATGCTAGCGGCGTCGAGCCCGGCGTTCACCACTCGCACGTGGCCACAGCGACCGGCCAGGTGACGCTCGAGTTGGGCGGGCAGCGTCTGGTCGTCCCCCACGAAGTCGCCGAAGGCGAACGAGTCGCCGGTGAACAGGATGCGGACTTCATCCCGCTCCCTGGGGAGGGGAAACTCCGGCCCGCGGTACCCCAGGCTGTTGGTAGTCAACCGGTACGGCAATCTCGGGTCGCGGCGATCGATGAGATTCTGGTGGGGCGACAGGAGGCCCGGTAACGAGCGAAACTCGGTCTCCGTCACGGTCACCACGCTGTTCGTCGGAGCGAGCTGCAGCAGCCGGAGCAGGCCTTCCGTCAGCGACAGCCCCAGCACGAGGGCGACGCCCAAGGCCGCGCAACGCTGCAATGACTGACGCACCTCCCCCTCCCCCTAATCTCGATTCCCTAGTAGGACATCAAAGAGCATGCCGACCCGACAGGCGCGTGCGGCACGCTCGGGGACGGTTGTCGCGGGCAAGCGACAACACGCTCTCTCCACCACGTCGTTATGACACGGCCGCTTCGACAAAGTCCCGAGCCAGCAATGTCTTGCGGTTCCCCAACCGGTGGCGCAGCGGTAGCCCGGAGCTTGCTGATACCCCGGGTGTCTTCACACTTTTCTCGCTATGGCGCCACGCTACGTCCTCGGCATCTCCGCCTTCTATCACGACAGCGCTGCCTGTTTGCTCCGGGACGGCGACATCGCCGCTGCGGCCCAGGAAGAGCGCTTCACCCGCAGGAAGGGCGACGCTTCCTTTCCGCAGCACTCCGTCCGGTACTGCCTCCATGCGGCCGGGATTCAGCCGTCGGACCTGGCGTACGTGGGCTTCTATGACAAGCCCCTCCTCAAGTTCGAGCGCATTCTGGAGACCTACCTGGGCGTTGCGCCCCGCGGGTTCGCGCAGTTCCGGATGGCAGGCCCACTATGGATCAAAGAAAAGCTCTTCCTCGGTGACGAGATCCGCCGCGCCCTTGGATACGAAGGGGAGATCCTGTACGCCGAGCATCACGAGTCGCATGCGGCGAGCGCCTTTTTCCCCTCCCCCTTCGAGGAGGCTGCGATCCTCACGATCGACGGCGTCGGGGAGTGGGCCACGGCGGCGTTCGGGGTGGGCCGCGGCCATGACCTCGAGCTGCTGCAGGAGCTGCATTGGCCCGATTCGCTCGGCCTCTTGTACTCGGCCTTGACCTACTTCACGGGCTTCAAGGTGAACTCGGGGGAGTACAAGGTCATGGGCCTCGCGCCCTACGGGGAGCCCAGGTACGTGGACGTGATTTACCGCGAGCTCGTGGACCTGCGTGCGGACGGCTCCTTCACCCTCAACCAGAAGTACTTCAATTATCTGACGGGGCTCACCATGACGAACGAGGCGTTCGCCGGGCTATTCGGCGGACCGCCCCGGGTGCCCGAGTCCAAACTGACGCAGCGGGAGATGGACATCGCCAGGTCCATCCAGGTGGTGTGCGAGGAGATCATGCTGCGCATGGCCCGAACCGTCCACCGTGAGACCGGGATAGACGACCTGTGCCTGGCGGGTGGCGTGGCACTCAACTGCGTCGCCAACGGACGTATCCTGAGGGAAGGTCCGTTCCGGCGCCTCTGGATTCAGCCTGCCGCGGGTGATGCCGGGGGTGCCCTGGGCGTCGCTCAGCTCATCTGGCACCGTTACTTGAACCAGGGGCGCGAGGTGAAACCCGGCGCGGACGGCATGCACGGGGCCTACCTCGGGCCGGAGTTCGCGCCCGAGGAGATCGCTCGTTATCTCGACTCGGTCGGGGCCGTCTCTCTGCGGCTGGAGCGTCGCTGTCTGCTCGAGCGGGTCGCGGAGCTCTTGGCCCAGGAGAAAGTGGTGGGCTGGTTCGACGGGCGCATGGAGTTCGGGCCCCGCGCGCTCGGGGCGCGCAGCATCCTTGGCGACCCGCGGAGCCCCCGCATGCAGGCGCAGATGAACCTGAAGATCAAGTTTCGGGAGGGGTTCCGCCCCTTCGCGCCGAGCGTGCTCCGCGAGCGGGTGCGTGACTATTTCGAGTTGGACTGCGACTCCCCCTATATGCTGCTGGTCGCGCCGGTGACGCAGGAGCGCCAGATCCCCATGACGCCGGAGCAGCGGCAGCTCTGGGGCATCCACCAGCTCAACGTAGTGCGCTCGGACATCCCCGCGGTGACCCACATCGACTATTCCGCGCGCATCCAGACCGTGAGCCGGGATACGAGTCCCAACTACTACGACCTGATCAAGGAGTTCGAGCGCCTGACGGGATGCGGCGTGCTCGTCAACACGTCCTTCAACGTGCGCGGCGAGCCGATCGTGTGCACGCCGGCGGATGCCTATCGGTGCTTCATGCGCACCCACATCGACTACCTCGTGCTCGGACCGTTCCTGCTCGACAAAGCGCAACAGCCCGAATGGAAAGAGAGCGGCGAGTGGCAACGAGAGTTTCAGCTCGACTGACCCCCGGCGAAGGGCGGCGATTCGGGCTCACGCTCGGGGCGGCATTCCTCGCGCTCGCGGGCCTGACTCTGTGGCGGCGGCACTCGCTCGAAGCGCGGGCCTTGGCGGGGCTCGGCGGCGCCCTGGTCGCCGCCGCTCTGCTGGTGCCGGCGCGGCTCGGGCCCGTGCACCGATTCTGGATGGCGCTCGCGGCGGCCATCTCGCGAGTCACGACGCCGGTGTTCCTGGGGCTCGTCTATTTCGTGGTCCT
>DATDFP010000210.1:0-11505 GCA_036522535.1 Gemmatimonadales bacterium | reverse complement strand
CCTACGCTGACTGGCGGCGCGCCGGGGCCCTCCCGCCCGGGGCGCTCCTCGCCGTGGCCCGAGAAGCGGGGGCGGCCGGCGCGCTGCTCGACACGGCCTTCAAAGACCTGACCTTGTTCGACTTGCTCCCGCCGGCCACGGTGGGCTCGTGGGTCGCCCGGGCGCACGCGGCCGGCGTGTTCGCCGCGCTCGGAGGCAGCCTTCAGGGCACGGACTTCGCCATCGCACGGGAGCTCGGCGCCGACATCGTGGGGGTGCGCGGCGCGGCTTGCGCCGGCGGGCGGACGGGTCGGATCCGGCGCATCCGCGTCGCCCGATTACGGGCCCTGGCGGATTCGTCCGCGGCCCGATCTACCGCTCTCGTCTAACGCCACGTCCAGTTGTCCGAGATCGTTGGCGGTTACGATCATGTGCTCGACGGTCGCCGGCAGGGTGCGCAGGAACAGGGGGTCCACGAGCTGCTTCGTGCCGCCGCGAGCGGGCTTGATCAGCACCAGCCGGCGGGCGCCGAGTGCACCGGCCACCCAGGCGGCAATGCTGTCGCTCGTGACCTCCCAGGAATGGGGGAGCGGGTCGGCCGACTCGAGCCAGCGGTAGGGCGCGAGCACCGGCAGTCGCCCGGCAGCGATGGTCGGCGCGATGTCCGCTTGCTCGTGGAGCAGGGCCGCCCCCGGGATGCGGGCGGCCAGGGCGTGGGCGTACTGGTCCATGCTGAGCACGGCCATCCAGTGCGCCGCGTCCTCGCCGATCTTGATGCGCTTGAACATCTGCCGCACCGCGTCGGCGAATGGGCCGCCACCCGGGACGATCAGCACGCGGCGGCCCCGCGTGAAGGCGGTGAGCGCTTCCGTGACGAGGTCGAAGGCGCCGGCCCGGCTCAGCAGGCCGCCGCCGACCTTCACCACCGTCCGGACGCCGGGGGACTCAGGGTTCATACCCTGGTCGTTTCCCGGGCGAATTCGGCCGCTAGGAGCAGCCGCACCGTCGTGCACTCCTGTCATACGCTACGCCCACGCGACTAGTTGGCATGCGCGTGATTCCGGTCCTCGACCTCATGGCCGGCCGTGCAGTGCGCGCGGAGGGCGGTCGGCGGGAGGGCTACGCTCCTGTGCACTCCGTGCTGTTGCCTGAGGAGCGGGCGGGGGATGCGCTCGCACTCGCGGGCGCATTCCGCGACCGGCTGGGCCGCGATGAGTGGTATGTCGCCGATCTCGATGCCATCACCGGCGGCGCGCCGCAGCAGGCGCTGCTCGATGCGCTCGCCGTGGCCGGCGGCCGGTTGCTGGTGGACGCGGCGGTAACGACTCCGCGGCGGGCGCATGACGTGTTGACGCACGGCGCCGAGCGGGTCGTCGTCGGGCTCGAGACGCTGTCTTCGTTCGATGCCCTGCGTGACATCGCGACCTCGGTCGGCCGGGAGCGGATCGTCTTCAGCCTCGATCTCCGCGGCGGCGAGCCCATCGTGCTTCCCGGTGCGTCGCACGGCGGAACGCCGCTCGAGCTCGTGCGGGCCGCCATCGATGCAGGCGTGGGCGCGATCCTTGTGCTCGATCTCGCGCGGGTCGGCACGGGTCTCGGCCTCGATCTCGCGCTCGTGGGAGCGCTCCGAAAAGCGCATCCCGGGGTCGAGCTGCTCGCGGGGGGCGGCGTCCGCTCGCGGCGCGATCTTCTGGGCCTCGCCGACGCCGGGTGTGACGGGGCCCTGGTGGCGACCGCGCTGCACGACGCCAGGCTGGGCAGGGCCGACATCGAGGCGCAGGAAGGTCACTCCAGCGACTCGCGGTAGGTCGCGGATTGGCCGAAGTTCTCCTCGACCTCGACTTCGATCGCCCGCAATTCGACCGCCTCCAACGACGCGAGCGCCCTCGCGACCCGTTCCGCGAGATACTGCGCCAGCATCTCCACCGTCGTGTTCGGGATGGGCAGAAGCGCGCAATCGCCCTTCGGGAACACGTAGCGCGGCTTCCCGCCCACGGCGACCGCCACCGTGTCGCCTTCCTCCCGAATCTGGATCTTTGGGTTCTGGAGCGGGAGGAGCACCTTGTGGTCGACCTCATCCGTCAGGCGCTTGGTGATCTGCTTTACCTCGGAGAAGTCGAGCACGAAGTGAGCCTCGGGATCGAGTCCGCCCTCCACGACGACGCGGGTGCGGTAGTTGTGCCCGTGCAGCGTCTCGCAGCGATGCCCGGAGAACGTGATGAAGTGGGCCGACGCGAACACGAGGTTGTCTTTCGCGACGGCGATCTTGAACTGCTTACGCTCCGCCATCAGTTCCTCCACCGCGCCGCCAGCCGCCTTCGAGCAGCACGACGCAGATCGCCGCGCCCGTGAGGTCCGCCGTCGCGCCGGGATTCCGGCGGTTACGCTCGTGCCGCAGTTCGCGGTCGAGCACCGTGATCGCATCGTGCCCTGCCGGCGTGCGGACTCCTCCGGCCGCGAGCACCTCTTGCGCCCGGCGCTGCACGGCGGTGGCTTCGGCGCCGCCGAGCTTGCGGGCGATGTGCGTGTCGGGTGCCGCGGCCAGCAGCGCGAGGTACGCCTCGACCGTCGCCTCCGGCCAACCCAGTCCGCTGCCGAGTGCGCGGCGGAGCGCGGCGACCCCGACCTCGAACGTGGCCTGGAACTGGGTGACGTACTCGCGCGCGATCGCGTCGCGCTCCGCCGCGAGCGCCATGGCCGCGCTCAAGGGCACCGTGGGGGTGCGGGCGACATCCTGCTCGGGCGCGCGTCCCAGCCCACCCGGCGCGGCGAGCCGGATCGCGGCATAGGCATCGCGCGCATCCGCCACGGTCGTCTCGGCGAGTGTGGCGGCGAGCTTGGTTCTGAGCGGAGCGGACCCGGGCCTGAGGGCGGCCCGGGCCAGGGGCGCGAGCAGCAACACGAGGCCCAGGTTCGTGTTTGAGCGCGTCCACCGGGCGGTGGCCTCGACGGCGGCGTATATCGTGGCACCGAGCGGCCGGTCGCCGGCGGCGGCGAGCGCCGGACCGATCGCCACCGCGCTCGCGAGGAAGTCCTCGTAGGTCGCGTCGTGAAACGAGGCCGCAGGAGACACGTTGCCCGGTTTGGGGGCGGTCGCTTCAAGCAGGCAGGCCAGCTGGGCGGCCGCCGCGACGTCGGCCGCTTGCACGGCCAACCGGGCGGGCTCCGCCGCCGGCGGACTTACGGCGCCAACCGCCGGATGAGGCGCTCGACGATCGACGCCGCGACGTCGATCGGGGCTACTTCCTATGGGGTCCGTGGACTGGTTGGCCATGGTGCCGGGCCGGGGGCTCAGGTCTCGAGTAGCGACGCGCGCAGCACTTCGGGGTTCAGATACCCCGCGTGGTACGTCTTGCCGCTCTCGACGCTCGTCAGCCACACCTCGGCGGGGCTGAAGAGCAGTGGGTCGATCTTGTAGAAGTCGCCGCCGTAGCGCTTGAAGATCTCGTAGAACGGGGTGCCGTAGTCCTTTGACGCCGCGGCCGGGATCTTCGGCACGAGCTCGGCCAGCTCGGCGTCGTCGGCGTGCACCGTGTAGCGGGCCTGTCCCCCGTACAGGATGCAATCGTTGGTACGGCCGATGCCCCGCAGGTCGTTCTTCGCGAGCGGGGCGAGTGGGGCGGTCCCAAAGCCGCTCACGATCTTCCTCAGGTCGAAGCCCAGCGCATCCATCTTGTGGAGCCCCGTCTCGAGAATCCGCGCGGCGATCTGTACCCCGCCGGCGACGCTGGCCGTCGGCGCCACCACGAACGTGAGCCGGTCGGGAGCGAGTCGCGCCTTCTGCGCCACCCAGGCCGCCACCTCCTCGGTCGCCGGGTTGCGGGTCTCGAGCACCAGCACCCCGCGCCGGGCCGTTTCGGCGTAGCCCAACTTCTCGAACAGCTCCTTCTCCACCCGGGCATGGGCGCGCAGCGGTCCCGAACCCATGGCGAAGTATTTCCCCACCTGGATCGTCCAGCCGGCGTACTGCGACGCCATACAGCTCACGGCCGGGTGATCGGTCCATACCCGCACGCCGGGCCAGTTCTCCCCGCCGATCGGCACCGGGGTGTAGTCCACGTCCCCGAGCCCCCCCATGCACATCTCGGCGATGGCCGCGCCGGCCGCGTAGCCCCCGGGCGCACCGATGCCGGCGTCGATCACGCGCGCGCCGTTCCCCAGGGTGCATGGCGCGACCCGCATCGCGTCCGCGTTCGCCACCACGATGTCCGCGATCTCCCAGGCGCGGTCATTGACGCCCAGCGGCCCGCCGCCTATCCCAGCGAAGACGTCACTCACGCGGCCTGCGACTCGCCTCCCATGATGCGGCGCAGGTGAAAGTGGTGCGGCCCGAGCTTGCCGCCGTAGTTGCCCGCCGTGATCGCCTGCACGCCCGGCCGGCAGGCCGCGTCGATTCCCACTCGCATCGCCGCTTCGATCGCGGGAGCGTCGGTCCCATCGAGCACGATCTCGAGCACGCTGTTCACTCCCTCGGGAAGCTGGGATTCGGTGACTGCCCGGAGCGTGGGGCAGAAGGCGTCGTTCGTCGTCGCGACCATTTTCTTGTAGCGCTTCGAGCCCACCTTGCTGCCGCTTCGCACCACGCCGCCGGGGAACGGGAGGACCACACCCGGGTGGTTCGTCATCGCGTCGACTGCGGCCTCGGCCGCCGCGAGCGCAGCGTCGGCATCCTGGGCGAGGATCAGGAAGTTCCCCCCGCCCACCCCCTTCTGCATGCCGAAGGTCTCCTCCACCAGGAACTCCCCGTCCATCACGGGCACCCGCCAGTAGCGCTTGCCACCGATCACCTTACTCCCCTGGAACCCGTCACCAAACACCCGCAGCGCCTTGCCCACCGGCAGCCGGTCCGGTCCGTCCGGGAGTCCGTCGAAACACGCTGTCGTGGGGCAGGTGAGCACCGTCTGGCCGATCCGCGAGATCAGCTGTTGTGGGAGGCTCTCCTTGTCCATCGTCAGGAACAGCACGCTCACCCCGGGCCGCCCGTCTGGCGTTTCGCTCTCGGAGAGCTCGCGCTCGATCCCGGCCTCGCATTTGCACCCGATCACCGAAGTCGCGAAGCCGGTCAGCTTGAGCCCCGCCTCCCGCGCCCAGCGCGGCGTGCCGCCCGTGATGATGAGCCGCGCCACGCGCATGGTGAACGCCTCGGCGAATGTGTCTTCGATGAGGACGCCGCGCACAAGCATCGTCAACCCCTCCGTCCTTGCACGAGAGCCGTGCTCCCGGGCGCCGGCGGCGCCGCGTCAGCTCCGCGACGCGGTCCCCGGGGAAGCAAGGATCAGCACCTCGCCCCGGTTCAGCTCGATCCCGTCGCCGCACCAGCGCTGGTACCGGCCGTTCACGTGCGAGTCGGCGATAGTCAGGCCCAGCCCGCGTACGTGGCGCAGGCAGACACGCAGGAACGCCGGGGCGTAGTCGCAGGCGTACGTAAACGTGGGCAAGAGCTCCGCGGGCTGCATGGAGATGATCGAGCCGCGCCGCATCCCCGCGCCGGCCCGCCAGCCAAGGCGTCCGAGCACTACGATGGTCCCCGCGAGCATGTTCACTCCCGCAAAGTCACCGGCGTCGCCGCCGATGGCGATCAGCCCGCGGCGCATGCCGCTGCCGGCCTCGTTGCCCGCGTTCCCGAAGACGACGATCTCGCCGCCGCGCATGCCGATCGGGCCGCCGCGGCGGGCGCTGCCGAGCATGTGACCGGCGTTCCCCTTGACGACGATCCGTCCTCCCGACATATCCGGGCCTACCCAATCGCCGGCGTCGCCCTCCACGACGATCTCCCCACCGGTCATGCCCGCGCCGAGGTGCATGCCCACGGACCCGTGCACCACGATCCGGCCCTGTGCCATGCCCGTCCCGATCTGTTTCACCTGGGCCAGATCCCCCGTGAGGTGTAGCTCACCGTCGGCGGCGCCCCCGACCTGGAAGAACTCGCCCAGGTCTGCGCGCTGGTTGCCGTGAACGACCGTGAGCTTCGCGGCCTCGAGCGCCGACACGCCGGACAGCCGGTCCGGACTCAAGACGTCCGCCTCGAGCGGTACCGTGGGTGCCGTACGCAGGGTCAGGGTGAGACTCACGGCCGTGTGCCGGCGGTCGCGGGGGCGGCCGCCGCCGATGGCGTCGTGGGGATGATCTGGCCTTTGGGCACGTAGCGGTCGTCCACCGGATAGTTCGCGAACCGGATCGTGTAGAAGTCCTCGAAGAACGGCTCGATCACCTGCTCGATTTGGGGATCGTAGTCCGGCGCGACGTGCAGGAGTCGGCCCTGGTGGTCCGCGCGCAGCTCATGGTCCTCGATGATGAGCTCGCCGTCCTTGATCACGTACCGCGGCGCCGAGAACATCTTCTCCTTGTCCTCATCCTCCTCGTAGATCGTCAGGTCGGCGTCCGCCCCGACCCCGAGGTGCCCTTTGTCGGTGAGCCCGAGCAGCCGGGCCGGCCCGGCGCGCGTGATGATCGCGATCTCCGACAGCGAGTACTCCCGCTCCTGGCAGTCGCGCAGGGCGCTGTGGTCGAGCGCCTTCTGGTTCACGTGGGCCATCTGCTCCTTGCGGTACCCGCGGTCCATCAGCAGGCGGATGAGCCGCGGATAGCTCATGAACGACCCGCCGTTCGGGTGATCGGTGGAGAACACCATGCGCCAGGGGTCTTCGGAGAGCAGCAGCAGCTCGAGCCCGATGGCCCACTGCAGAGCGTTCGTGTATACCCGATCCTGGTATTTGAAGGGGACGATGCCGCACCCGCTCTCGTTTTCCGTGTCGGCGTTCACCCACTTGTTGCTTCCGAAGCGGCGCAGCATGTAGGCGAGCGGGGCGTCCCCGGTCATGATGGTGGCGGGCCCGAACATCACCGCGCCGACGTCGGCGCTGATGTTGGGGTGCGTGTTGATGTACTCGATGATGTCCCGCGCGCGCGACGTCGGGTTGCTCTGGCTCTTGCCGGCGGCGGCGCCGTAGCTGTGGAACTGAATGTGCGCGATGTGCGCCCGACGACCTTCGGCGAGCCGCATCGTTTCGAGCGTCGTCTCGACGTTCCCTGAATGGCCCAGGTTGTTGCAGTGGATGTGCACGGGGTGCGGGAGCCCCAGCTCGTTCCCGGCCTCGATGAACGCGGCGATTACCCGGCGCGGGGTGAGGTCGAAGGACCCGATCTTGTCGTCGAGGCTCGTGATGTTGGCGTTGCGCCCGCCCTTCCACATCTCGTCCCCCCCGGGATTCACGAGCTTCGGGGCATACGCCTTGGTCACCTTGAGCCACCAGGCGAGCGCCTGCCGGAGCTCTTCGCGCCGTCCCTCCTGGAGCAGCCGGTAGAGCAGCAGGTTGTTGCCCACCAGCACGAAAAAGCCCTTGTCGAGGACGGGCGTGTCCTGGAATTCTTCCAGCGTGTGCCTCGCCCCAAGCGGCGTCACGGCCGCTTCCATGGCGGTGGTGTAGCCGAGCGCCGCGTAGCGATAGCCCGTGGCGAACGTGGAGGGAACGGTGCCGCCGGTGCCCGATCGGGTGAGCCGGGTGCGGAGCTGCACGTCGTCCCGGTGGGTCTCGGGCTGCACCTTGCGGGCGAGGTTGACCTTCGGGCCGGCGATGTGGCAGTGGATGTCGATGCCGCCCGGCATCACCACCATGCCGGCCGCGTCGATGCGCTTCGCGTCGGGTGGGACGTCGGCCACGATCTTCCCGTCGCGGACACACACGTCCTGCACCGCGCCGTTGACGCCGTTCGCGGGGTCGTATACGCGACCGTTGACGATGCGGAGCGGCGATCCCACGGTGTTCGTCCGGGGACGCGCCGGCTCTACGAGGCGGCGGCGACCGGGGCGCCCGCCGGCAGCCGGTTTCCTCCCAGCAGCGCGCGCACCCGGTCGCGAATGGCGGTCAACACGTGCTCGTCGCTCGGGTACGGGGACTCGAAGGCGGGACGCAGCGTGATCGGCACGTCGTCCATGCGGTAGACGGTTCCCGGCACGTTGATCCCGTAGGTGGCGGTCGTGAACGCCACCTGCGCCAATTGGGTGGTCGGCGTCGCCTTGGGATCCAGTGTGATCACGGGGATGCGCCGCAGATGCTCGATCGCCGCCTTGGGGAAATTGTCGGCAGGGTCGCTCGCGATAATCAACGCCGCATCGGCCTCGCGCCGGGTGAGCAGGTCCACCGAGGTGAACTCACCGGGATTGAAGCGGGGGTAGCCGCGGCTGAAGTTGACGCCGAACGGGAATCCGGTCTGCCAGGACACGACGTTGTCTGCGCCGGTCACGTTGCCGTGGCCGCGAACCGGCTTCGCCACCCAGTGGGTGAACTCGTTGAGATCGGTGGCGAGCGCCAGCAGCGCGCCCGAATTGAAGTGCCGCCCCCGGTTCATCGTGAGCCCCATCCCGAACAGGAAAACCCCGAAACGGCAACTCTTCATGCGGGCGACCAGATCCTCCAGCACCGTGAGCGACACGCCCGTCCGCCGCTCGATCGAGGGATCGACCCTGCGTCCCTTGACCAGAGCACGCAACGCCCACAGCACCTCGAAATCGCTGCGCGGCTTCACCTGGATGAAGATGTCGGCCGCGGGAGTGCTGGGGGTGCGCCGCACGTCCACCAACACGACGGTGCGGTCTTTCCGCCCGTTGGGGATGAACATGCCCTTGGGGGTCACCGAGTAGCGCGAGAAGAGCCTGGGATGCGCCTCCGCTGGGTTGCCGCCCCAGAACACGACGAGATCGGCCCGGTTCTTGATCTCGCCCAGGGAGGCGGTGCTCTCGCCCACGCCCTCGAACGCGATCCCCGACGGGCCATGGCAGACGGAGGTCGTCGTGTCCACCGTCCCGCCAATCATGTCGGCGATCGCGACCGCCACCCGCTGAGCCTCGCAGGTGGTGTCGGACAGCCCGTAGATCAGAGGGAACCGGGCCCGGGCCAGGATCTGCGCGGCCGCCTCGACCGCTGCTTCGGTGGTCGCCGGGCGGCCGCCGATGAGCGCGAGCGGACGCTCCTCGATACCGTGCTCCCTGAACCACGCCTTGCCAAGGATGCAGGCGTTCTCGGCCTTCGTGATGCGCTTGTGATCGAGGTCCACCGTGAGGTGCATGTCGTCACACACGCACCCGCAGAACGTGCAGGTGGCGTCCCGGACGACCTTCAGGTTCTCGCCCATCACCCGATCCTCCTCAGGCCCCGCTCTCGTCACGGATCGGCTCGACCTCGACGTCCAGATTCTTGGAAATCGGCATGCCGCTCCCCGCTGTGTCACCCGCCATCAGTTGGCTCGACAGCGGCCCATACGTCATGAACAGGATTCCGGGCGGCAGATCCTTCGTCTCCCGGCCCTTGCATCGCAGTATGGCCTCGCCGACGGGCGTGCGCAGTCTCACCTTGCTGTTGTTGCTGAGACCCAGGCGCGCCATGTCCTCGACGTTCATCTCCACGGTCGAGGAGATCTCGGCGTACTCCGCCCCCAGCTTGCTGGCGCACAGCGTCGTTCCTTGCTTGCTGGAACGTCCTCCGATCAACGTCATCATCTCGGGCATGGAGAATTATAGCTAGTTATAGCTCAGTCGGCTCTCGCGGAAGGGGGCGGTCGAGCAGCCGCAGCATCTCCGCGACGCGAGTGAACTTCTCCCGCGGCTTGCCCTTGGACGCTCCGCGCTGCACCTCCGCCCCGTCGATGACGAGCCAGTCGGCGTAGCTCACCACCCGCGGTCCCTGCCCGGGCCCGAGGCCTGCCAGCCCCTCCGCCCCGGGCTTCGGGCCGGTGTCCAGGATTGGAAGGTCGGCGAGCAGCGAATTCACCGTTGCCATGCTGTCCGCTCGGTTGGTGCCGATGATCCCGGTGGGGCCGCGCTTGATCCACCCCGCGGCGTACAGCCCCGGGATCGCGGCGCCGGCCTCGTCCACGATGCGGCCGTCGCGCGAAGGGAAAACGCCCTGGCGCGGATCGAACGGCACTCCTGGAATGGCGACTCCCTTGTACCCGATGCTGCGAAACAGCAGCCCACACTTCAGCGTCAGACGTTCCCCGGTCGCGCGCGCGGTCTGCCGGAACGGACCACCCTCGAGCCGGTTCCGTTCCAACACCACCTGCGACAGCCGCCCCCCGTCCCCGCTCTGCGCATCGTCCCGGAGCTCCACCGGGCTCAGGAGGAACCGCAGGAACACCCGCCGGCGGGTTGGGCGGGCTGGCCGGCTGGCGAACCCTTTGAGCACGTCCAGGTTCTTCCTGGCGACCGAGCCGGCCCGGTCCTCGAGCTCGGCCAGGCTCTCGGGATTGAGCTCGAGGTCCGCCGGATCGACCACGGGGTCGCAGTCCGCGAGCTCGCCGAGCTCCCGGAACTCTTTAGTCGTGAATTTGGCCTGCGCGGGCCCCCGGCGTCCGATCAGGTGGATCTCCCGGATCCGGCTCGCGGCCAGACACTCGAGGGCGTGCGCGGCGATGTCGGTATGCTTTAGCTCGTCTACCGTCTTCGCCAGGATCCGGCAAACGTCTATGGCGACGTTCCCCTGGCCGATGATGACGGCCACTTCCTGGCTGAGATCGAACTCACGGTCCCGGTAGTCGGGGTGCGCGTTGTACCAGCCGACGAACTCGGTCGCCGTGTGGCTTCCCGGCAGGTCCTCGCCGGGGATGCCCAACCGGCGATCGGTCTCGGCCCCGCAGCAGAACAGCACGGCGTGGTAAGCCGCCCTCAGCTCCTCGACGCTCACGTCGCGGCCCACCGTGACGTTGCCGAGGAGCCTGAACTCGTCGACATGGGCGATCCGGTCGTAGATGCGGATCGGCTCCTTGAGCTTGGGATGGTCGGGGGCCACACCGTGGCGTACCAGGCCGAACGGGGCCGGCAGTCGCTCGAACATGTCGACGCGAACCGGGCGTCCCGACTTGAGCAGGCCTTCCGCGGCGTAGAACCCGCTCGGCCCGGAGCCCACGATGGCGACCCAGAGGGGATGCTGATCCGAGCCGGCGGTCATCCGCTCAGAACCCCAGGTCGGCTTTGCGCGCCTCCGCCCCCGGCAGCGGCTCCTCTTTCTCGGTGATGCTCGGGAGATTGGGAGCGCGCTCCGCGTTGATGGCGATCCAGACCCGCAACTCGTTCGGCAGGTCGGCCTCCTCGTAGATCGCCTGGACCGGACAGGTCGGAATGCAGGCGCCGCAGTCGATGCAGACGTTGTTGTCGATGTACAGCATCTGGTCGTCGGCGTGGAAGCATGCGACGGGGCACACGGTCACGCAGTCGGTGAAGCGGCATCTCTCGCAGTTGCCCGTTACGATGGTCGGCATGAGTCTCCTCTGTCCTGCTAAGATGCGGCCATCCGCCCATATGGCAATGCGTGATGAGACGAATCGGCGAAAAGGCGTTCGGACAATGCGCGCGGTCCAATCATGGACAACGATATCTCGGCGCGTATGTTTGACCGCCACCGCCATGGAGCCCTTTCTCATCGCTGCGGTGACGGGCCGAGCGCTCGCGGCGTCGGCCGCAGGGAGCGGGCTTCCCGTCGTCGTGCTCGACTGTTTTGCGGATCGGGATACCCGCGCGCTCGCGCGCCGATG
>DATDFP010000209.1:0-10224 GCA_036522535.1 Gemmatimonadales bacterium | reverse complement strand
CCCGCCTCTCGAACGCGAGCCACGCCGTGTCCGGGCTCTGGGTGCGGTCGTCCCAGCAAAGTCGCAGAGCGAGCTCGCGCCCGTTGTGCACCGCCTGTACCCAGACACCGGAGACGGTTGGGGCGAACCAGCGAGGCTTGCGGATCACCTGGCCGACGAGCGGGAACCAGTAGCGGTCCACGCGCGCCCAGGTCGTGTCGTTGGGCGAGGCCGGCAGCGTGGCGCCGAGCTGCGGCGCGTGGATCACGTCCCGCACCTCGGGCTCCCGCGCCGGCGAGAGGCTGCGCACGTATTGGGCGAGCCGCCACAGCTCCACGTCGGTGAGGAATTTCTGGTCGATGAGGTCCGAGAACGACGGCATCGGCGTGCCGTCGAGTCCGGTGCGCAGCCGCCGGTAGATGTCCTCGGTCCCGCCGCCTCCCCGGAACCGCCAACTCTGATGGAGGTCCGCGGCAAAGATGGGGAATCCCGCGTCGTCCTTGAGGGTAGGGGCCGAAGGGCCGTCGCCCCGGCCCTGATCGCCGTGGCACTTACGGCACCCGATCGAATCGTAAAACAACCGCCCTGTCTTCACCGCCTGCGCGCCCACGCCCCCACCCGGCTCCTTGCCGAAGCTGAGGGGCACGACGTGCTGGCTCGTGTCCGCGAAGAACGACGAGAACGTCTTGATGTATGCGATCACGTCCCGGCGCTCGGCCGGAGACAACCGCGTCTTCCAGGCGGGCATCGCGCTGCCGGGGAGGCCCTCGTCGATTGCCCGCATCAGGTCGGCGTCGGTAGGCAGCTGGCCGCTCGCGGTCGTCCGGATCTTGTAGACCGCCCCCGTGAAGTTGCGCGGCCGGGGCAGCATGGCCGGCGCCGCCGCCCCGTCGCCCGCGCCCGTGTCGCCGTGACAGCCGGCGCACCACTTCACGTAGACCGCCTTTCCCTTCACCGTATCTTGCGCGGTGAGCGGTAAGCGGTGAGCGGTGAGCGGTGTGATCGCCGCTGCGCCGAACAGGGCCACACAGACCAAGACCCGGTCAGTCACCACCGCTCACCGCTTACCGCTCACAGGTTCTCCACCGCTCACGGTCTTCTCCCACGTTCTCGGCGTCCAGCCCGTCTGGTCGTAGAGGAAGAGGATCACCGACCAGATCTCCCGCTCGGTGAGGAAGTCCTCCCACCGTGGCATCGCCGAGTTCCACGGCGTACCCTCGCGGGGGAGCCCGGGACCGCCCTTCGCGATGCGCCAGAACACGAAGCTCTCGGTGAGTTGCGCGATGGTGCCGTTGTCCTGGAAGTTCGCCGGGAGCGGATTGAAGCCCGAGGCATAGTGCCCTTGTCCGTCCAGATGGTCGCCGTGACACGGGAGGCAGTTCTGATAGTAGATCCGCTTGCCTGCCGCGAGGTGCGCGGCGGCCGACTCGGGGTGCTGCCGCAGCGGGTTGTCGAGCCCGGCGAGCGTCATGGAATGCCCGCGAAACGTGATCTCGGTCGGCGGCGCGGGGTGGATCGAGCGCAGGTTCGGGGGGGCGGCGACGCTCGTCCTGACCTGCCCGTAGGTCACGAGCCCGACCAGCCCCGTGACGCCCGCCAGCGCGATCCCGCGTACCACCCTGAGCCGCGGCTCGGTCACCAGCGTGCCCAGCGGCTCTTTGAAGCGCGCCCACCGCTCCTCGTTGTCCGACACGTATATCAGAACGCCGACGAACACCGTTGCCATGTACTGGAGCACCACGCTCTTGGGAACGATGGCGCTGCCCGGCATGAGCGGGATGATGAAGACGACCACAACGTAGGCGAGAACCAGGAGCCCCACGGCCTGCCAGAACGGATGCTCGACGTAGCGGCGCAGCGCGGGCGGCAGCGGCAGGCTCATTTGTGCCCCGCGAGGTACCCGACGAGCGCCTCGAGTTGCGAAGCGTTCATCATGGAGCCGAACGTCTTGGGCATGATGCCGGCGAGCTTTTCGTATCCCTTGGCGATCGACGATGCCGGATCGAGGATCTTCTTCCGGATCGATTCGGCGCTGCGGCGCGAGCCGACGTGCGTGAGATCGGGAGCGATCATCTGTCCCTGGCCGTCGAGCTTGTGGCATGCGAGGCACCCCGCGGCGGCGATGATCGCCTTGGGGTCGGTGCTCCCGCCTGCGAACCCCGGGGCCCCCGGGCTTGCGCCCGGGGTCACTCCCGACCCTGACCCCGGGGTGGCCGGGATGTCCGAGGCCGTCACGTCCACAGTGCCGCCCTGCGACTCGAGGAACCCGATCACCGCCCATACCTGCTCGGGCGACAGCTGCTTGGTCATCACGGGCATGATCGGTTGGTAGCCCGCGACGACGTACGCCGTGGGGTTGTCGAGGGACTCGAAGAGGTACTGCTTGCACGTCTTTCCCGGCTCGCGCTTGCCGCAGCGCGCGCCGATCGGTCCCGTGCCCTTCTCGTCGGTGAGCAGGTTGGGGGCGCGGGTGCCGAGGCCGTGGCAGGTGGTGCAGCCCCCGATGCCGTTGAAGACCTTCTCGCCGGCGGTGACGAGCTGCTCGGGGGTGACGTTCGCTCCGAGGGCCAGCGCCTGCGGCACTTCGGACTGCACCTGCGGGATCTTGTTCGCGATCAGGGTATAGAGCGAGAGCACCCCGAGGACGACTCCGACGATCTTGAGGTTAGTGACCCACATGCCGGGCCTTGCCCTCCCCCGCCGACACGAAGGTCGACTTCTCGGCGAGCCCACCGAGCCAGAACACGAACGCCACGAGCGAGAGGAAGATCAGCACGCACAGGCTGATCATCTTCGACGCGTAGCCGAGCGCCGGGGTCGCGGCGTACTTCGACGTGTCCTGCATGACCTGCCACACGTGCCAGTACTGGCGTACCCCCGAGCGCGCGAACCCCATCAGCCCCATGAGCCACGTGAACGTCACGGCGAGAATGAACAGCGCGTACTGCGAGCGTGGCGGCATCTTCCCCCATTGGATCGCGCCGAGCGATTGGGCGCCGCGTGCCAGCAAGATGTCGATGACCGTCACGCCCGCGATGCAGGCGAGGACCGCCAGCACCTGGTAGACGCTGAAGCCGATGCGGACGATCGCGTCCACGAAATAGCCCCGGATTCCGTAGAACAGCACGACCCCGGCGGCGACGGCGAACATCGCCGCCTGAATCATTGTTCCCGCCCGCGCCCACGGCACCACGAGCCGTATGTTCCCCCGCCGGTAGATGAGGAAGGACAGTAACGTCGTGAGGATCATCAGGTTCACCGCCGTGTTCTTGGCGCTCATCACGCCCAGCGCGCCGAGGAACGGATGGTGCGAGCCGCCCATGGCCGCGAGCTCCTTCGAGTCGGCGATCATCGTGTGCGGAGTGCCCCACACGATCGCGCCGAGCACAAGGACAAGGAGCAGCCATTTGGTGTAGGGGCGGAACCGCTCGGCCCCGGGAATCCGGCCCATGCCGATCCACAGGTAGTAGTTCCCCGTCAGGAACAGCACGGCGATGAGGAACGCCTGGATCACCCACAGCCAGCTCATGAAGCCGCCCATCATCGTGATGCCCATGGACTGGTCGTACTGATAGATCTCGCGCCCCAGCCAGTAGCCGGCGAACGGGAGCACGATCAGCGCCGAGATGGCGATGAAGTTGCCGACGTAGCCCATCCAGTCGTAGTGCGCGCGCTCCTCGTCCGTCCGCGCGGCGAGGAAGCGGTAGCTCGCGTACGCCCCGACGATCGCGCCGCCGAACACCACGTTGGCGATCAGCCGGTGCACGTTGATGGGCATCCACGTCGCGTTGGCGATGGCGTGCCACAGCCTGATCGTCGTCGGGTCGGTCGTCGGGCCGATGTCCCGCGGGGGCGACATCATGTACGTGAGCCAGGAGTTGGCGATGAACATCACGATGGTGCCCCAAACGTTGAGGAGGATGCCCAGCGTCCAGTGGCCCACCTTGGCCCGCCCCTTCTTCCAGCGGTCCCAGCCGTAGTAGTAGAGGTAGAGGGTGAACGACTCGAAGAAGAACAGCCCGGCGTACACCCACGCCGAGTACCTGAAGATGGCGAACAGGTAGGCGAAGAAGCGCGGGTACAGCGTCGCGAGGAAGAACAGCAGGACCGTGCCCCAGATGGCCGTCGCGCTGTAGGCCACGAGCAGGAGACGCGTGAATTCCTTGCTCAGCCGGTCGTAGCGCTCGTCGCCGCCGAAGATGCCGATCGCTTCCGTCACGACGGCGAACATCGGCACTCCCAGCACGAACGCCGCGAACATCAGATGGACTTCCGCCGCGATCCACACCGCCGCCCGGGCCCCGATGACCGGGAACTCGCCGTAGGCCCGGGTCGTGTCCGCGGCGGCCTGGACGAGGAGGAGGACGTCAGACATCAGACGTCAGACACGAAGAAGGGTTGGCGCTTCGAGAAATCGATCGGCAGAGCGCGACGCACTTCCGCGAGCAGCTCCACGGTCACCTCGCGGCGCCCCCGACGCCGGGCGTAGTCCTCCACCCGCTTCATGACCACCCCTCGCACGAACGAAGGAATGCGCTCCATCCGCATGCGCGCGGCGTCCGCCCATACGAGCGCGGGCGCGAACTCGTCGCCGTAGGCGACGTCCTGGAAACGCTCGAGGGGGGGCACGTCGCCGGCCGGCTCGTACGCGCACGACGGATCCGCCGCGAGCAGGTCGCCGCTCAAGGCCAGCGCGCGCGCCCGGCATCCCCCGCACAGCTTGCGGTACTCACAGGTCCCGCACTTCCCGCCGAGCGCGTTCTCCCCGTCCCCCCCGTCCCCCCAGCGCAGCCGGCGGAACAGCGCCGAGTCGCGCCAGATGTCGGCGAAGGTCTGGGCGGAGAGGTCCCCCGCCACCTCCGGGATGTAGGGACACGGCGTCACCTTTCCGTCCGGTGTGACGCGGCAGTACTGCGTGCCGCACGGGCAGCGGGTCTCGTAATTGAGGATGGGAGAATCGGGATCGGCTTGATGCACATGGCGCATGAAGTGCGGCGCGCACTTGGCCCGCACCAGCATCCGGCCGCGGTACTCCCGCTGCCAGCGCGTGAGATCGGCGAGCACCGCCTCGTAGTCCCCGGGCGCCAAGTCTGTGAGCGACGCGCCGCGGCCGGTCGACACCAGGAAGTAGCAGTTGAACGAGACCGCTCCCTGCTCGGCTGACCACTCCACCAGTCGCGCGAGCTCGGCGCGATTCCCCCTGGTGACCGTGGTCTGGATGATGAAGTCGAGCCGGTGGGCGCGCAGGCGGGCCAGCGACCTTTGCGTCTCCGCGAGCGACCCCCTCCCGTGCCGGAAGTTGTCGTGGTACGAGGGCCGCAGCGAATCGACGCTCACCGCCACGCCGCGCACCCCGGCCTTTTGCAGCGCCGCGATCCGCTCGTCCACGAGCAGGGTGCCGTTCGTCCCCACTACCACGGTCGCGCCGCGCGCGGACGCGTGGCGGGCGATCTCGGCCAGATCGTCGCGCAGCAGCGGCTCGCCGCCGGAGAGGATCAAGAGCGGCGCCGGGTTCACGGCCAGGATCTGATCCGCGACCGCGAGACACGCCGCCGTGTCGAGCTCCCCCGTGGCGCTCTCCCGGGGGCCCGCCGAGATGTAGCAGTGGGCGCACTCGAGGTTGCAGCGCCGCGTCAGATTCCAGGCGACCACGTGCGGGACGTAGTCCACGTCAGGTGCCTGCCTGCTCCTGCACCATCCGCTCCATCGCCTGTTTCGCTTCGTCGGGCGTCATGCCCGAGAAGTCCACCGGGCACTTCGCCATCTTCGCTTCGATGTCCCGGATCGGGCAGCGCGTGATTCCCTGCGCCTTCGCCTCCTCGATGAACGCGCGCATCTCGGGCGAGAGCGCGTCCGCCGCTTCCGCGTCCGCCCGAATCTGCCTCGCACGCAGCTCGGTGAACATCACCATCATGGTCTCAGCGTCGAATTCGTCGGCCTCGATCATCGCCTGCTTGTTGTCGTCCATCACCCGCGTGGTGACGCGCCAGATCGCGTGGCCCCGCGCGAACCGCTCCACCGTGTTGCGGGCCAGCGGCCGGGCGATGAGGGGGACGAGCGCGAGCCGCTGCCATGCCTCCTCGGTCCAGACGATCGGGTCGGTGGCCACGCGCGGGCGCGTGCTGACGGCTCCCGTCACGGGGCAACGGACCTCGGTCTCCGCCGTCCGGGGCTCGGGGTCGGCGTCGTGCCCTACGACCCTCGTCGCCTTCAGCTGCTCCTGTGCCTTCACCTCGGCAAGCGCGATCTCCTCGGGCCTACCGATCCCCATGATCAGTTGCATGTGGGTCGGCAGGAGCTTGCGGATCGCCTCGTCGAGCCACCGGCTCGTCACCGTCGTGGGAGCGCCGTTGCTCTGCTCCAGCACGTATTCCTCGACCGCCCGGCGCGCGATGCCCTGCGCGAACGGCGGAACCCTGAGGATCCGCACTTCGGCCTCAGGCGCCCAGGGCAACCCCGCCACTCCGTCCTCTTCGATCCATGGAACGTCTTCCGGACGTATCCCCACCGTCCCCACCAACAGCACGTTGCACGCCGCCAGTCGTACGAGATTCTCGGCCTGGGAGCCGAGCGCCGTTCCCTCGATTCGGTGGGCGCCGTGCCGGGCCACGACCAGGAGCGACGGCTCGATCTCCGCGGCCCACTGCATCACGACCTGGAAGGGCTTGCCGACGAGGATCTGCGTCGTGATGGGGACGTCCGCGAACTCCTGCGCCATCACCTCGGCGCGCTTCAGATTCGCCTGGCACAGCTTCAGGAGGCCCTTGTCGATGATGTTGTTGTGGAGCTCCTCCTGCTCCTCGAACTTGAACACCTTCGAGGCCTGGTAGGACAGGACATCCTTGATGTTGTGGAACACGACGTGATGGTATTCCACGTCGAACGCGCTGCAGACGTACAGCGATCCGCCGAACCCCTGCGCCAGCTCGAGCGCCCTGCGCATCGCCCGGTACCCGTACGATGAGCCGTCCACGCAGACCAGGTAGCGGCCGCCCTCGAGCGGCCGGTCGTCGCGCACGATCAGCGTGTCTTTCTCGACTCCCCGCACCACGCGCGACACCACCCCGCCGAGCTGCGAGTAGGGTTGGCGGCCGAGCCCGTGCGCGCCGATGGCGAGCAGATCGTACTGCCGCCCCGAGGAGCCGACCAGCCGCGCCGCCGCGTCCTCCTCTTCGGCCACGAGCCGGCCGTTCTCGCCGACCTTCACGTCGCTCCGGACCTTCCCGCCGCCGTCGTACCCCGCGGCGCGGTTTGGATCGAAGCCGATGAGCCCCGGCAGCCGGCCCGCGCCGCGATTCACCTCGTTCACGATCTCTTCGTAGTTGATCCCCTCGAGGAGCTGGCGCGTGAGATCGACGCCCGCCGCCGCGCAGCGCTTCCCGACCTGATCGAGAAAGCTGTCGGCGATGAGCTGCAGGCCCTTCTCGATCAGCTTGTCGTGGATCTTGCGCTGCTTCTTGATCTCTTCCGGCGTCTGGAACCGGGCCGGGAGGCCGGTCTCGAGCTGGCGGAAGCGAACGTCGTGCAGCCGCGCGGCGTACACGTGGTTGGCGGTGAGCCGGCCGCCCGACCGCCGGCAGAGCTCGATCGCCCGGGTGACCGCCCAGTCCGAATGCGGCGAATTGTCGACGGGAACGAAGATCTCGCGGTACAACGGCGCCTCCCTCGGCGAGGGCGGGCCGGAGCCCGCCAGAGATTTTCGTCGTCCCTGCTCCGAGTCGCGGCGAGTATGAGCGCCGCCCTCGGCCGTGTCAAGTTCAGCTCGGAACGATCTGCCTCCCCTCCTCGTCGTACACGGCGATCGCGTCCACCGGGCACGCGTCACAGGCGCGGACCAGCCGCTCACGCTCCACGGCCTCCGGGCTCACGAAGGCCGCCACCGAGTCGCCGTCCAGTTTGAAACCCTCCGGCGCTTCCTTCGCGCAGTCCGCGAACCCGACGCACTGATCGCGATCGATCACGATGCGCAGCCCGTGCACGATGCGCTCATCGAGGTTACTCACTCACATCCCCTCCAGGCCCAGCTCGCTCCTGGCCGCATCCATCACCGCCGGGGTGATCTCGGCGATGCCGCGGTCGCGGGCGTAATCGCCGTAGATCCGCTTCACCATCCCGCGCACGAACCCGGGCACGCGCGCCAGGCGCTCCTGCGCTTCGACGGTCCACGTCGGCCCGCTTCCCGTTTCTCGTTTCCCGTCCTCCACGAACGCGTTGTCTTTGCCCGTGACGACCATCCCCCGCACCGTCTCCATCGGCTGCGCGGGCACCGTCCGCCCGCCGATCTTCACGCCGAGTGAGGCCACGAGCTGGGTCTCCATGGGGTTCGTCAGCATCGCCACCGAGCGACCGCACTCCGGGCAGCGGAACGCGGCGGCGAGCGTGCCGTCGCCCGGGAGCCGGCGTTCCTCGAAGACCATCTGCCGATCGCAGTCGATGCAGAGGAACTTCATCCCAGCCGCCCCGCCAGCCCCGCCCAGGTGTCGGGTGTCGGGTGCCAGGGAATGCGGGCGAGCACCGGAATGCCGAATTCGGCGGCGAGGTCGTCGGCCGCGGTTCCCGCGAACGGGCCCCCGACCATGTTCTCTACCACGCCGAGCGCAGTCGCACCGTGCTCGAGCGCCGCCCGGAGTGCCCGCCGCACGGCGTCCGCCGATTCCGGCGTCGGAATCGTCACGATCAGCGCGGCCGGGGGTGTCGGGAGCAGCTCGATGAGCTCCGCGAAGCGTTGCATGCCGGGCGGCAGGTCCACCAACAGAAAATCGAGCGCCCCCCAGGCCACGTCCGCGAGAAATTCGCGCAGCACGGCGGCCTCGAGGGCGCCGCGCCACACGAAGCTCTCGGAGTCGGGACCCTGGAAGGCGAGCGGCATGCCGTCTCGCAGCAACAGGGCCATCGAGATGCACTTCACGCCCCCGGCGCCCGTCGCCGCTTCGATCGCGTCAGCGTGCGCCGGGCGTGGGGCCCCCTCCACGGGTGCGTCGAGCAGGCGAGGGATCGTCGGCCCGTTCAGATCCGCGTCGAGGACGCCCACCCCGCGACCCGAGCGCGCGAGCGCGCGCGCCAGGTGCGCCGTCACGTAGCTCTTGCCGACGCCGCCCTTGCCACTCAGCACCGCGACGACGTGCCGTACTCCGGCCATCCGGTCGGCCACGCGGCGGCGCTGGGCGCCGATCTGCTCCGCGAGACCCGAGCGATCCGGCTCCGTCAGGTCGTGGTAGGTGCGGATGTTGAGCGGCACGTGGACAAAGATGCGTTCCACGACGCCATGACGCCACGTTGCACGATTGATTCTTGGAACGTGGCGCTCTGGCACCGTGCAACGCTATTTTTCGCTCCTCGATGATCGACGAGCTCAAACAGAAGCTTCAGGCCGAGGTTGAGCGCCTCAACCACGAGATCTCCTTCGTGTTGCCGAAGGAGATCGAGAAGGCGCGCGCCCACGGGGACCTGCGCGAGAACTCCGAGTTCAAGGCGGCCCTCGAGCGCCAGCACTTCGCCCAGGCGCGCCTCTCCCACCTGCGGCTGCGCCTCTCGAAGCTGTCGGGTGTCTCGGAGAAGGAGATCCCCCGCGACCGGGTCGGATTCGGCTCGCGCGTTACCGTACTGGACCTCGACACCAAGAAAAACGAGACCTACGCGCTTACGCTCGGCGAGTTCATCGACGGCGACGATGCCGGCGACGAGATGCCGGTCTCCATGGCCTCCCCGCTCGGTAAGGCGTTGGTCGGCTGCAGGATCGGCGAGACCGTGGCGATCGCCCTCCCCATGGGCAAGCGCCGCCTCAAGATCGTGGAGCTCGTGACCGTCCACGATCTCGCTGAGAAGGAGTAAGGGCGCGCCGGCCGCACCTACAGATTCATGTGAAACACGACCCGCCCCTTCGGCTCCTGCGAGCCCACCCGGGGCTCTATCGTCATCGCCGCACCCATCACCTTCCCGCCTCCCTTCGGCATGTCGAGGGCCATGACCATCGGTTGCTCCTGGTCCATGGGCATGAGGGCCGCGCTCTTCATGCCGCGATCCGTGATGAACCAGATCTGATAAGCTTGGTCCGGCTCGTTCGGCGCGAGGCCGTCGCAGCGGACCAGCCACCGGTGTCGGACCGTGTCTGCGAAGATCGTTACGCCGCCCACCCGGCCGCCCGTCGTGACGGGGACCCACACCACCTTGGCGTCCGGGCTGCGCACCAACGCCAGGGTGTCCTGCAGGGCGAACACGGCGCGCGCCAGGCGATCGCGCTCGAGC
>DATDFP010000208.1:0-17953 GCA_036522535.1 Gemmatimonadales bacterium | reverse complement strand
AGCAATGCGGCGGGCGTGGCGCTCGTGGACACCCTGGCGCCCGCGGTGCAGTTCAAGGTCGGGAGCGCTGTGACCACGCTCCCGACGGGCGTCACGGCGGTGCTCTCATATTCCAACGATGGCGGCACCACGTGGACGTACGTGCCGGTGAGCGCGGCGTGTAGCGCGCCCGCGGGCTACGACCGCTGCGTGAACCGGATCCGCTGGCAGTTGCAGAACCCGTTGAGCTACACCGCCCCCGACAACACGGGTAGCCTCCAGTTCGTCGCGCAAATACGCTAAGGAGACGTGAAAAAGAATCGTGAAAAAGAGGCGTGAAAAGGAGACGTCTTCTTTTCACGCCTTCTTTTCACGTCGTCTTTTCACGTTTTCTTTTCACGTCCCTTTTAGTTACCAGCAGCGTTCCCAACCAGTAACCGCGATCGTACTGGCCCCTCAGGAATAGGTCGGCACGGGGCTTGCCCGCCCGACGGGCATGCAGACCCGTTTCCGGTTGCCCGGTGTCGTCTCCCTAGCGTGTCTCGGCGTCGCGGCGTCCATGACGCCCGTCGCCGCGCAGCGCGTGAGCTTGGCTGCCGATCAATCGTTCTTCCTGCCGCAGCCGCGCGCGACGGTCAGCCCGATCTCGATGGTCACCACGGCCACGATCGGAGATAGCGCCGCAGGCAATGTCTCGAGGACGACGATCCACGCGTACCGGGGGACGCTGGCCGAGGCGGTGATCGTGGCGGGGCTCGAACCGGCGTTTCAGCGGTTTGCGCTCGCACACCGGCAGCTCGCGCTCGACGCCGGGTTGCCGTTCGAGTTCGTCAGCGGGCGCCGCTCCCGCACCCGGCAAGCGGAGCTCGTGGCGGACCCGATGCGTACGCGTCCGGCGGCGCCTCCCGGGACGTCGAAGCATGAGTTCGGGCTGGCGTACGACGTGCGCGCGAGCGGGCTCACCGCCGCCCAGCTCCGCAGGATCGGCCAGCTCGGCGAGGCGCTCGGGCTGCGCTGGGGCGGCCGCTTCACGCCACGGCCCGATCCCAATCACTTCGAGGCGCCCTGGCCTAGAGGACGCGCGGTGCGAGGCACGTCATGGTAAGGCTGTCGATTATCCTCGTGTTGCTCCTTGCATTCGCCCCCGACTGGCTGTTGCACGCGCTCTGGCTCGTGTTCGCGATCGGCCTGGTCGCCGCGTGGGTTGACCGGCGCAGCGACCGCGGGCGAGGCGACGACGTGGCGCGCTACTCCCGTGCGCTCGCTTTAAGGCGTCACCACGCGCGCAAGCTCGCCGTTACCGCTGACGTTCCGAAACAGTAACTGCGCTTCCGGCTCCACCTCCGTCTCAATTACGTAACTCCAAGCAACACAACGCGATAGCGTGGGCAGCAGGCGGGGCACAAGACCTGCCTTGGCCGATGCGCGAAACCACAGGCGCACTCAAAAGGAGATGTCAGCCATGAAGCACTTCCGATTGCTATCGCTTGGGATGTTGAGCATCGCCCTGGTCTGGACGCGGCCTGTCGCCGCCCAGGCGCGGGGTCCGAAGCCTCTCCTGATGGCCGCTCACAACGTGACGGCCGAAGCAGCGGGGCGTGACAACAAAGGCCAGGCGAACCCCGGCGACGTGATCCGCTACGCGCTCGTGTTCAAGAACACGACTGCCGGCGCGGTGAAAAACGTCGAGCTCGTGGACCCGCTCCCCAAGGGCATGGTCTACATCGTGGGCTCGGCCGGCGCCGATCGCGCGATGCGGGTCGAGTACTCGATCGACGGGGGCAAGAGCTACACAGCGCGCCCCGTGGTTCAGGTGGTGGCAGATGGTCAGAAGGTGGAGCAAGCGGCGCCGCGTGAGATGTACACGCACGTCCGCTGGACGTTGTTGGGCTCACTGGCCCCCGGCTCGCAGGTGACTGCGGAGCTCGAGGCGCAGGTGAGTGGGCAGGTGAACGGAGTATCCGGCGAGGCGAAGTAAGTCCGGACAGTCGCAGTACAGGCGAAGTACAACTCTAGAGGAGGAAGTAAGATGTCCAGGCACCTTAAGTGGGCTTACCGCCTCGCGCTGACAGCGGTCTTTGTGTCCGTTGGCGGGCGGGTGGCGGCCCAGACTCCGGAAGGCACGGTCATCCATAACATGGCGACCGCGACCTACACGGACGCGAATAACAATACTTACGCCGCGGTCAGCGGCTCGGTCGACGTGACCGTCGGGTTCCTGCCCGGCATTGCGGTGACCGATCTCACACCCAGCCCGAGCCCAGCGTCGCCCAGCACGGCTGACACGCTGCACTTCGTTGTGGCGAATCCGGGCAACGGCACGGACAGTGTTGCGATCTCCGACAACATCTCCGTGGCCGGGATCATCACGGTGACGGGTTACCGCTACGCGGGCACGTCGTACGCCACGCTGGCGGACCTGAACCTGGCGCTTTCAGGCGTCGGCATCCCCGAGGCCGGCTCGATCGCGATCCAGGTCATCTACGACGTGGCCCTCAACAAGGGCGGTCTGAACACGCACTACACTCTGACGGCGACGTCGCGCCGCAGCCCGTCCACGTCGGACAACAAGTTCAGCAGCATCACTCCCTCGCAGGTCTTCTGCATCGGCAGCTGCTCCGGCGGCGGCGGTGGCGGCGGGGGCGGCAGCTCGGACGGCGTGATCGTGAACGGGGCCCACGATCTCCAGAAGCTTCCCGGCAACAACTACACCATCACCTTCACGGTGGCGAACGGCGGTAACGGGACGGACCAGGTCGACCTCATCGCCTGGCACAGGCCAGCCGGGCATCTCACGATCCTGTCGGTCAACGGCGTGGCCGGCGACAGCGCCCGCATCACGCTGGGCCCGCAGTCGTGGCAGACGATCTCGGTGGTCTACAACGTCGCCGACCAGGTCGGGGCGGTCGATAGCCTCGACTTGAAGGGCCGCTCGGTCGGGGATCCGACGGCGTCGAGTCACGACTACGCTCGTATAACGGTGGTCAAGCCCAACTTGACGCTGTCGAAGGTCGCGGTCTTCGACGATGGCTCGCCCATCACGAGCACCGTGCTTCCCGGGCAGATCGTCCGGTATCGGGTCACGGTGACGAACGACGGGACCACCGACGCCACCAGCGTGCAGGTGACCGACGCGTTGCCGGCGCAGGTGACGTACCTGACCGGGGGCATCACCACCGGCTGGACCGTCTCGGTGAGCGGCCAGAACGTGACCGCGGACTACAACGGCCTGCTTGCGGCCGGTGCCAGCGCCACGTTCGAACTGCGCGTCAACATCAACTAAGTCCACCTGAAAAACCAAGGGCAGGAACGTCACATGCGCTTCGGTAACTTGGCAGACATGAGTGGGCGGTTCGCCCGCCGCGGCCTCACGGTCGCGGCTCGGGCCTCCGCCTTCCTCCTGGCTCTAGGGGTCTTCACCGCGCCGGCCCTTGAGGCTCAAGGGACGCCCGCCGGGACCATCATCCGGTCGTGGGCGGTCGTCACGTACCAAAATGAGCTCGCCCAACAGGGCGTGGCCACTTCAGACACGGTGTCACTCGTCGTCGGCCAGGTAGCAGGGGTCGACGTCGAGGCACCGCGGGTCAGCGCCGGGTTGGCGGGCAGTGCGATCGTCTTCGCGCACTCGCTCGCCAACCTCGGCAATGGCCCGGACTCTTTCACCGTCGCGGCCGTCTCGAAGCACGGATGGCCGGTGACGCTCTACCGTGACCGGGATGGAGACGGCATCCTGGGCGCGGGTGATTCGCTGCTCACGGGGCCGGTCGCCCTGGGGTACGCGGGATCGACGCACCTGCTCGCGCGGGTCGCGATCCCGAGCTCCGGGGTGCTGGGCGTGAGGGACACCGTCACGGTCACCGCCACCAGCCGGTTCAATCAGGCGATCGGCGACCTGGTGCTTGACCGCGTGGACATCCCGTCGGATCCGGTCGCCGTCAGCCTCGCGGCGCAAGTGGACCGGGCCACGGCCGTCGCCGGCGACGTGCTCACGTACACGCTGGCGTACGACATCACGGGCGGTGGCGCGGCGTTCGGCGTCGCGCTCACCGATACGATCCCGGTCGGCACCTCCTACGTACCGGGCACGCTCCGGTGGAACGGCACCGTCTTGAGCG
Source organism: Gemmatimonadales bacterium (assembly GCA_036522535.1). Taxonomy (GTDB): domain Bacteria; phylum Gemmatimonadota; class Gemmatimonadetes; order Gemmatimonadales; family GWC2-71-9; genus AG12. The sequence continues at coordinate 13,859 of DATDFP010000208.1, read as the reverse complement.
ATCCGGCCGGCGACGACGCCGGCGGGATCGTGCCTACCGGAAACGGCTTGGTAGCCCTCGACCTGGGAACGCTCGCGACCGGGACGACCGGGTCCGTGACCTTCCAGGTGCGCGTCAGCTCCGGGCCGGCGCGCCCGGTGGACAACCGCTCCCACGCCATCTACGCGTCGGTCGGGAGCGTGTCCGATACGGCCTTTTCGAACTCGGTCCGCACCAGCGTCCTCGTTCCGCTGCTCTGGCTTGATAAGCAGCTGACGAGTCCGGCCCTGGCGCACGTCGGGGAGCCGGTCACCTATACGCTGCGCTACGGCAATGGGGCCGGCGCCGCCGTGGTGAGCAACGTGGTCCTGTCGGACACGCTTCCGGCCGGCCTGCAGTACGTCGGCTCGACGCCCGCGGCCTCCGTTTCGGGCTCGGTGCTCACGTGGGCGCTGGGAGACCTCGACGCGGGCGCCGGCGGCGTCGTCGACGTGTCGCTCCAGGTGGACGCCACGGTGCACGATACCGTGCGCGTACAGAACGTGGCGCGGCTCGAGTCGCAGAATCAGCCCCCGCTCTCCGCAGCCGCGGCCGAAGTGGCGCTCGTCGGACCGCCCAGCGCGGCCCTCGGGCTCGAATACACGGCCAACGTGCTCCAGGTCGGGGTCGGCGAGGCGATTCCCTACACCCTGGCCGTGAAAAACACGGGCGTCGTGCCGGTCTCCGAGATCCGCATCGATACGCGGCTCCCGAAGGGCGCGCGCTATACTCCGTTGAGCGCAATCGGCGCCGACTCCGCAGTGGTCGCGGGCGACCAGCTCGTCTTCTTCACGGCCGCTCCCCTCGCGGCCGGCGGGACTCGCGCGGTCCGCTACGTGCTGGCGCTGACGTCCGCACCGGGTACGGTCGTGGAGACCCGCGCGACCGCCAGCGGGAATGCCGGTAGCCACCATCCCATCTCGCCCGAAGCGGTCGTGTGGGTGCAGGTGCGCCGCACCTCGCCGATGGAGACACGCGCCGCGATCGGCAAGGTCTGGGTGGACACGGACGGCGACGGCGTCCAGAGCGCGGGCGAGGTTGGTCTCTCGGGCATCGACATCTGGACCGAGGACGGGCAGGTGGCGACGACCGATAGCACCGGGAAGTTCTCGCTCTCCAACGTGCGTGCCGGTCGCCACGCGTTCCGCCTCGATCCGCGGTCGCTCTCGCAGCAGTACCGGCTGGCGGGTGAGGACATCCAGGTCGTCGAAGCGAGCGGCTGGACGACGCCCCGGATCGACTTCCGCCTGGTGCCGGTGACGCCGCGCGTCGCCGCGCTGCGCCAGCGCGTCGATCTCAGTGTCATCGCAGCGCCGGTCCACCCGGACACGACGCAATCCAAGCGTGCGCCGCAGCCTGCGGTGCCGGTCTTGCGCTACGACGTCACGGTGCACAATCCGTCCGGCCTACCCCTGGGTGCAAAGCTCGCGCTCGCTCCGCTACCCGATTCGGCGGTGGTCTTCGTGGCCGACTCGGCCGTGATGCGCTACGCGCAGCTCGGCGACGCGGCGATCCCGATGCCCGATCGTCGGGGACAGGACGTGCGGGTCCTGGCCTGGGCGGCTGGGGCAGGGCGCGTGGGCGATTCCGCCACGGCCACCCTCCAGCTGGGCCCGACGGCTCTCGCCGTCCGTGCCGTGATCCACAATCCGCTGCGGCCCGCCTCCAAGAGCACCTGGGTCGCGACGACGCTCGCTCGCGTACCGGCCGCCGACAGCATGGTGCCGGGCGCCGAGCTCGAGCTCGCGCTCGAGCCGATGCCGGCGGGCTGGCCCGATGTGGGCTACAACCTGAGCGCCGGCTGGCGCCCGGTCGCAGGCTCCGTGCAACTGGGGAATGCGCCGGCTCCCGATCCGGTGACGACCGCGGACGGTGCCGGCCGCTGGCTCCGCTGGCATTTCGCGGGCGCCGCCACGGCTCCCATCACCCTGCGACTCGCGGCGGGCAAGGCGGGCGCGGCGGACACCGGCCACGTCACCGTGCCGGCGGCGCGGACGACGGCGGCGCGTGAAGAGGAGCGCAACGCCGCGCTGCTGCGCGGCCCGGGCATCGAGATCTTCTCGCCCGTCGACGGCACCGTGCTCCCCGGTGATCACGTCTACATCGGCGTGAAGGGCGAGGCGAATGTGCCCGTGATGCTGTACGACGGAGCCACGCTGCTCAACAGCGTGCAGATGCGAGTCGATGGCGTCTACGATTTCATCGCGGTCCCGCTCGCCCGCGGCCCGCATCGCCTCCGGGTCATGATGAAGAACTCCTGGGGTACGGAGCGCTGGGACTCGATCGCCATCCACGTGACGGGCGTCCCGGCCAAGTTCGAGGTGAAGCCCAGTCCCCTGACCCTGGTGGCCGACGGGCGCTCGGTGACTCAGGTCGACGTGCGCGTGCTCGACCAGTGGGGCGTCCCCGTGGTCCAGCCCGCCTACGTGACCGTGAGCGGTCAGGGCGTCGAGCCCGTGGGCCGCGACGCCGACGCCTCGTCGGTGGGCGTGCAGCTCCTCTCCTCGACGTCGGGTGAGCTGACGCTCGCCCTGCGCCCCGGCCGGGAGGTCGGTCCCGGCGTCCTCGCGCTCAAGTCGGGCGATGCCGCGGACACCGTGCCGCTGCAGCTCCTGCCCGAAGTGCGCGGCTTGACGGTCGCCGGCTCGGGCCTGGTGGGGGTGGGGGCGAGCCCCGACGCCTACGGGGCGATCACCGCACGCGGCCGCATCGACTCGCGGACTTCGCTCACGCTCGGCGTGGACTCCCGCCGCTTGAACGACGGCCGTAACGTCTTCGGCCGCGCCGCGGATCCGCTGGACGAGTCGCAGTACACGATCCTTGGAGACGCGAGCCATCAGCAGGCCCGCACGGCATCGCACAACTGGGTCTCGGCCCGGGTGGAGCGCGGCTACGATTGGGCTTCATTCGGCGATCTCTCCACCACGGACTTCGCAAAGAGTCTGACCCTCGCGCGCTACCAGCGGTCGGTCACGGGCCTCGCGGCGCGCGTCACGACCGGCGCCATGACGTGGAGCGGCTTCGGCAGCTTCACCTCGCAGTCGCTGCGGCAGTTGCAGATCCGGGGCGCCGGGATCTCCGGACCCTACGAGCTCGGCGGCGACGTGCTGCCGGGCACTGAGCAGCTGCGGGTCGAGACGCGTGCGCTCGACAACCCCGAGCGCATCGTGGCGACGCAGGTCCTGACGCGGTTCGTCGATTATCAGATCGACTATGACCGGGGCGTGGTTCTGTTCAAGCAGGCGATCCCGGCGACCGACGCCCGCGGCAACCCGCTGTTCATCGTCGCCACGTTCGAAGCGGTCTCGGGCGGCGCGCAGCGGCTCGTGGCGGGCGGCCGGGCGACGCTGGACGTGCGCCAGCTCGCGACGGGGCTGCGGGTGGACTCGCTCCGCGTCGGCGTGACCGCGGTGAACGCCTCCCAGGATGTCCATGACTACCGGTTGGTCGGCGGGGACGTGAGCGTGCTGCGCGTCGGCGCCTTCAAGGCGGGCGCCGAGGTGGCGTACGCCGACAAGGGCGACTCCGCCGGGTTCGGCGGCTCCGTGAAGGCGGGCTATACCCTGTTCGGCGGCGCCGTGACCGCGGGCGCCACCTACACGCGGCTCGGGAGCGGGTTCACGAACCCGAGCAACGTGGCGCTGCGGCCCGGAACGAGCGACCTGAGCCTGAAGGGCGGGCTCAAGCTCGGCGATACGGAGCTGCGGGCCGAGCACTCGCACCAGGAGTTCCAGCAGCAGGGCGTCGACCGCCAGCACAGCCGCGTCGGGCTCGTGCAGACGCTCGCCCGCAACTTCCAGATGGACGCGGGGGTCGCGAACGACCAGGTGTCGGGCACGCTGGCCGGCGGGAGCGGGTCGAGTGAGGCGACGGCCGCCGAGTTCAAGACGAAGTGGGCGCCGACTTCAAAGCTGCAACTCTGGACCGAGGCCCGGCGCCACTTGAGTCTGGGCGGCCAGGCGCTGTTCCCCGATGTGTGGGGGGTGGGCGCCGACTATAAGCTCACGTCGCTCATGTCGCTCGAGGCGAGCCAGCGCTTCGTGTCGCGGCCCGACAGCCAGGGCGAGTTCTCGCTCTCGAGTCTCGGCCTGCGCGCCGACATGGGACATGGCTCCCAGGCGTGGGGCAGCTATCAGCTGAGCGGCGGCATGAGCGGGGCGGGCAACGCGGCCGTCCTCGGACTCCGCAACCAGGTGCAGCTCCGGCCGGACCTGTCCATGAACGTGATGTTCGAGCGGCGCATGGGCGTCAGCGCCGCGTCCGTCACGGACCCGGTGCGGGCGCTCCCGTTCCTGCAGCCCGAGGATGATTACTGGTCGGCGGGTGCGGGGCTCGAGTTCCTGCCGAAGCAGTCGCCGTACCGGCTGAGCGCCCGCGGCGAGTTCAAGGACGGGACCTTGCAGTCGAGCCGCCTCGTCAGCGTGGCTGGCGACGTCGCCTTCGACGCCTCGCTCGCCCTCCTGTCCCGGCAGGAGTTCACCCAGAACCTGCGGCCCGGTCAGCCCTTGTCTCGCCGGCTGACGAGCCTCTGGGGGCTGGCGCTGCGGCCGGCTCGGACCGATAAGCTGAACATGCTGGCGAAGGTGCAGTGGACCAACGACCACAACCCGATCGGGGGCGGCGTGTTGGTGTCGGAAGGAGCGGAGCGCAAGGCGATCGGCGCGGCGGAAGTGATCTGGACGCCGATTCCGAAGCTGGAGCTCGGCACGCGCTACGCGGTGCGCCACACGGAGGCCGATCGCGTCTACACGGACGGCACGCCGCAGACGCTGACGTCTTGGGCCGAGTACACGGGTGGTCACGCGAACTACGACCTGACCCGCTGGCTGAGCGTGCGCGGCGACGCCCGGGTCCTGGTGGAGCAGACCACGAACACCCAGACGTGGGACGGCGCGCCGGCCCTGGCCTTCCGGCCGGTGAACGGGCTCGAGTTCGCCACCGGCTACCGGTTCGGCAATCTGAGCGATCCGGACTTCTCGGTGCGCGGTGGGCACGGGGCGTTCGTCACCCTGTCGGCGGCGCTCACCGAAAAGATGTTCCCGACGGCCGCGGAGTTCTGGCGGCGGCGGTTCTAGCAGTCGGGGCACGGCACTGCCGTGCCCTACCAGGCAGGCGGATCTAATGTAGGGGCGCAGCATGCTGCGCCCCTACGTTTTTGGGCCAACCACTACCTCCTTTGGACCCCGGGCTTCCAGCCACTACGTCCTTTGAACCCCGGGCTTGCGCCCGGGGTTAGCCAGCACCAGCGTGCATCCGGTGTCAGGTGGTGCGGCGGTGCGCGTGCCCAAGCGCAGGACGAGCATTCCGCGACGTGGGCTCCGCACTGCACGGCCTCTTCAGCGCAGCGCCGTCCATCGCCGTCCGCCCGACCGGGTGGGTTAACCCCGGGCCGGCGGCCCGGGGCAAACGGCGGCCCGGTCCGGCACGGACGGGCCGCGCTGCGCGGACTACCGCCTGGCCGCGACGTGCCTGAACCCCGGGCTTGCGCCCGGGGTTAGTGACGGCCGGCGGCCGGCAACTGACAGCCGCTTGCGGCTTGGCGTCTGTCAACTTCACTGTGCCCTGACGCCTCTTTGCTGGCGACTCTGCCATGGAGTAGGGGCGCATCGTGCTGCGCCCCTACATTAGTTTTGTGCAGCTTCCATGGTGTTCCTCAAGCTCCTGCAGTCGCTCGTCGAGACCCTCCACTCGGAGGGCACCCCCGGTCAGGTGGCGGCCGGGATTGCGCTCGGCTCGGTCCTCGGGCTCACGCCGCTCCTGAACCTGCACAACGCCCTCGCCTTCGCGTTGATCGTCATCCTGAACGTGTCGTTCGGGGGAGCGATGCTCGGCTGGGCGTTATTCGTGCCGGTGGGGTTCCTGCTCGATCCTGCTTTCGACTGGATCGGCCACAAGCTGCTGCTCGAGTCGCCCGCCTTGACCCCGTTCTGGACGACGCTCTACAACACGCCGGTGATGGCGCTCACGAACTTCAACAACACGGTCGTGCTGGGCAGCCTGGTGTCCTGGCTCGTGCTGGGGATCCCGCTGTACCTCGTGAGCCGCTGGGGCGTGGCACGCTATCGCGCCACGGTCGCGGAGCGAGTGAAGCGCTGGCGCCTGTACCAGCTGATCACCGCCTCGAAGCTGTACAACGTCTATCGTCTGTTCCGCCCCGAGCGCTGAGATGCAAGTCGCGGTATTTCGCTGGAAGGCTGTGGGCCCGCTGCTCCTGTTCGGGGCGCTCGGCGTCGCGGCCTGGTCGCTGTTCGCGGAGCGGATCGCCCGGCGGGCGATCGAGACGGTCGGCACCGCCGTGATCGGCGCCAGGGTCGAGATCCGCGCCCTCGCCCTGAGTCTCGGGCACGGCAGCGTCGCGATGCGGGGGCTCACCGTTGCGAGCCCGTTCAGGCCGCTCGAGAACCTGCTCCAGGCGGACGAGCTCGTAGCGGATCTCGACCTGCTCCCACTCCTCGAGAAAAAGGTCGTGATCGATCGCCTGGCGGCAAAGGGGCTAAAGTTTGCCACGGCGAGGGCGACGGATGGGAGGACGGGCCGGCAAGCCGGCGGCCTGATGGACCAGGTGGAGCGCTGGGGGGCCCAGCTCCCTATCCCCGCGTTGCAGCTCGCCCAGGGCAAGCTCGGCGTGGGGCGGCTCGATCCGGCGCAGCTCGGCACGCCCCGCGCGGCCTCGGCCCTGCGCGCGCGCGCCGACTCGGAGCTGCTAGCGTGGGGCGCCGCGCTGCGCCAGCTCGACGTCGCCGCCACCGCCGACTCCGCGAAGCGCATGATCGAGCGACTGCGCGGCGCCAGGCCCGTCGACCTGACCCTGCTCGGCGATGCGCGCCGCACGCTCGATCAGGTGAAGGCGACCCGCGCGCGGCTCGATGCCTTGCATCAGAGCGTCGGGGCCGGAATTGCCACGCTCCAGGCCGGCGTCGCCGAGCTCGATGACGCGAGGCGGCGCGACTACGCCTTCGCGCGCGGGCTCCTCAAGGTACCGAGCCTCGAGGCGCCCGATATCGGGGCGGCGCTGTTCGGTGCGGCTGCCGTCGAGCGCTTTCAGCGTGCCCTCTATTGGGCGGAGCTCACCCGGCGCTACATGCCGCCGGGGCTCTTGCCGAGGGCGGCCCCGGGGCCTAAGCGGGTCCGGCGCGCCGGAACCACCGTGCGGTTCCCGCGGGAGCGCGCGTACCCCGCCTTCCTGCTCCGCTCGGCGGAGCTTTCCTTCCAGCTCGCGCGGGACGGCGGAGCGCCAGGCGTGTACGCCGCCCACCTGAGCGGGCTGACGAGCGACCCGGCCCTGTACGGTCAGCCCACGACGGCGGAGGCGTCGGCCCCCGGTGTGCGCGCCGCCGCGCTCATCGACCACGTGCGAACCACGCCCCGCGACACCGCGGGAGCGAGCCTGGGGGGTGTTGGGTTGCCGGCGCTCACGCTCCCCGCGCTGCCCATCCGTCTCGAGCCGGGGCCGGGGACGATGACGCTCGGTTTCGCCTATTACGGCGACAGCCTGCGCGCCAGTTGGGGCGTGAAGTCGGATCGGGTACGCTGGGTCCGCGACACGACGGCCGGTTCCGGGCTCGCCGACCTGGCGTGGCGGGTGGTATCGGGCGTTTCGAGGCTTGAGGTTGCGGCGAATCTCACGGGGACGCTCGAGCGCCCGCGCCTCGCCGTCAGCTCGAACCTCGACCGCGCGCTGAGCGAGCGGATTCGGGCCGTGGCGGGGGAGGAGATCGCGGCGGCCGAGCGCCAGCTGCGCGTCCAGGTGGACAGCCTGGTGGAAAAGGAGGCGGCGGCCGCGCGGGCCCAGGTGGCCGCGGTCGCGGGCGACATTCCCCAGCAGCTCGGCGTCGAGCAGGCTCAACTGGACCAGGCACAGCGGGCGCTGGAGCAGCGGCTTAAGGAGCTGGCGCGGTTGCCGAGCGTACGGCTGCCGTGAGCCTAAGGCCGGGATGCGGGATGCGAGATGCGGGATGCGGCGGGCCATGGCGGCTTCCGCATGCCGCTTATCGCATCCCGCATCCCCCATCCCGCATCCCGGTCCAAACCAATCCGATCTAACCAGCATCCTAACGACGTGCCGGCCTATGCGATCCGAACGCAGCGGACTGCACCGTGACGGACCTGGTCCGGCGCGCGCAGGCGGGCGACCGGGACGCGTTCCAGGCGCTATACCGGGAGCACGTGGGGCGTGTTTACGCGCTGTGCCTGCGACTCAGTGCCGATCCGGTGCGGGCCGAAGAGCTGACACAGGACGCCTTCGTGCGTGCGTGGGAGCGGCTGGCGAGCTTCCGCGGCGAGAGCGCGTTCTCGTCCTGGATGTACCGGCTCACGGTCAACGTGGTCCTGCTGGAGCGCCGGACGGCGCGGCGGCGCTCGGCCCGTGTCGTCGCCACAGATGATCCGGCCGCGGTGGAGCAGGGGGGAGCAGGGGGTGACGCGACGCCGGGCCTGTCGCTCGATCTGGAGCGGGCGATCGCCGCGCTGCCCCGGGGGGCGCGCGAGGTGTTCGTGCTTCACGACATCGAGGGATACCGCCACGAGGAGATCGCGCGGTTGACGGGCGTCGCGACGGGGACGTCAAAGGCCCAACTGTTCCGGGCGCGCAGGCTGCTGCGGGGTATGCTGGAGCGATGACGGGACCTGAGGACGACGCCGAATTCCGCGAGATACTCGCTCAGGTCGCGAAGCTCCCACGGAGCATCGAGCCGCCGCACGATCTCTGGCCCGGAATAGAAGCGCGGATCGCGGGCAGGCGGGAAGCGCGAGTGGGGAAGGGTTGGGCGCCCCGGTTTCCCAGGTGGGCCCTGGTGCCGCTCGCCGCCGCGGCCGCGCTGGCGTTGCTGCTCCTCCGCCACGAGCGACTCGCGCGCCGCGGCCTTGAGTGGGAGGTGACCCGCGTGGCGGGTCTGCCCCGCGTCGGCGCCACCTCGCTCGCCGCGACCGGCGCGATCAGAGTCGGCGAATGGCTCGAGACCGACGATTCCTCCCGCGCCGTGATCCTCGTCGGCGACATCGGGCACGTCGAGGTGAGGCCCGACACGCGGATTCGATTGATCCGGGCGCAGCGCACGGACCACCGCCTGGCCCTCGATCGCGGCGAGATCTACGCCAGAGTGGACGCGCCGCCGCGGCTGTTCTTCGTGGAGACGCCCGCCGGGACCGCGGTGGACCTCGGATGCGCCTACACACTCGCCGTAGACTCGATCGGCAACGGGTTGATCCATGTCACAGGCGGGTACGTCGAGTTCGACCGCGAGAGCCGCCGCTCGATCATCCCGCTCGGGTTCCTGGCGGAAATGCGCCGGGGGTTCGGCCCGGGGACGCCGTACGCTGAGGACGCGCCCGACGCCCTGCGTCGCGCCCTCGCCGCGCTCGACTTCGCGGACGGCGGGGCCGTCGCGGTTCGCCAGGTGCTCGCCGCCGCGCGGCCTGAGGACGCGGTCTCGCTCTGGCACGTGTTGGGACGAGTGGATCCCGCGCTGCGGCCAGAGGTCTACGACCGGCTCGCGTCCCTCGTGCCGCCGCCCGCCGGCGTCACCCGCGATGGCGCGCTGCGGCTCGACCGAGCGGTGCTCGAGACCTACTGGAACGCCATTCGCCGGATCGCGTGGCGCAGGGCTATCCTCAAGGGCATTCGCGACATAGATCCGCGGACGGGAAGGGCGCGGTGATTGCACGTCACACGTCGCACGTCACACGTCACACGTCACACGTCGCACGTCACACGTCGTAGGTTCCTCGGCGCTTCACTCGTGTGACGTGCAACCTGCGACGTGTGACGTGGTTTGAACCTTCGCCTCCTCACCGGCATCTGATAGACAACCGAAATTCTCAAGGAGCCTCCCCATGCTGTCTCGCATCCGCTACTTCGGCCTAGCCGCTACCTTGTCCGCGTTACTTGCTGCCCCGGCGCTCGCGGGGCCGCCCTGGATCTCGATCGAGCTCCCGGTGAACCCGTACGACCAGTCCATGCGCGGGGCCTTTCTGCTCGTGCACGAATTCCACCATGGGACTCCGGTGAGCTACATCGTCACGGGGACCGCGGAGGGGATCGTGAACGGCGAGCGGCGCTCGATCAAGCTCGAGTTCAGCGAGACGGGACGTGACGGCGTGTTCGCGCTCAAGCGGATGTGGCCCGCGGAGGGAGTCTGGACGCTCGTCATCAAGGCGAATCAGGGCCCCGACGACGCGGCCACGGCTGTGGTCGAGCTCGGATCGGACGGCGAGGTGGCGTCGATTCGCGTGCCCACGATGCAGCGGGGCAACTGGACCGTCCCCGCGCCGGTGTCGCTCGCTGACATCGACGCGGCACTGCAGGCGCGCGCCGCACAGCTCGCGCGAAGGTCGTGAGAAGCGAGGGGACGTGTGACGTGTGACGTATGACGTGTGACGTTGCACGTCGCACGTCGCACGTCACATGTCACATGTCGCACCTCCTCCGACCATATTTCCTCGGGTGACCAAAGGAGTTGTCGTGACCGGCTCGAGCTCCGGCATCGGCGCGGCCATCGCGCAGGAGCTCGCCGGCCGAGGATTCCGGGTATTCGGGACGGTGCGCCGCCCCGAGGACGAGGCCGGGCTCGAGGTGGCGGGCGTGACCCCCGTGCGGCTGGATGTGACCGACGGGGACAGCGTCGCGCGGGCGCGCACCGTCGTGGAGCAGGCGCTCGCCGGCGCGCCGCTCGTGGCGCTCGTAAACAACGCCGGCATCCCGGCGGCCGGGCCGCTCGAGCTCGTTGACCTCGAGGACTTCCGTCGCGTCCTCGAAGTCAATGTCATCGGCGTCGTGGCGGTCACGCAGGCTTTCTTGCCGCTGCTCAAGCGGGCCCGTGGGCGCATCGTGAACATCAGCTCGGTGTCCGGGCGCGTGGCGATGCCGTTCATGGGGCCGTATGCCGCGTCCAAGTTCGCGCTCGAAGCCGTGTCGGACAGCCTGCGGCGGGAGCTACTGCCCTTCGGGGTGGACGTGATCGTCGTGGAGCCCGGAAGCGTCCAGAGCAGGATCTGGGACAAGGTTCGGGCGATGGACCTGAGCCGCTACGGCGGGACTCCGTACGAGCGGGTGCTCCCGCGCATCCGCGACGTCGCCGTCCGTTCCGGCGCGGAGGGCCTGCCGGCCGAGCGGGTGGCGCAGGCGGTGGCGAAGGCCCTGATCGCCCGCCGCCCGCCTGCCCGCATCCTCGTCGTCGCTTCGGTCCTGTCTCAGAAGCTGCTCGAGTGGCTCCCGGACCGGTGGCTCGATCGGCTGATCGCACGCGGGGTGGAGCAAGGGCAGCTCGGTGCTTGACAGTTGCCCCGCCGGGGGTGTGTGTAGGGTGCGTAGGCGCAGGCTCATGGGGAGGCGAGCAGTGGTCGTCGCTCGTTGGAATCGGTTGTACACCCTCGGCGTGGGGCTACTGGCTCTGGCGTGCGGGGACAGTGGCACCGAGCCACCTGGTCCGCCCGCCGAGCTCGTGATCACGGGCGGCGACGCGCAGAGCTGGTACTTCAACAATCCACTCCCGCAGCCCCTGACCGTGACGGCGCAGGACCTGAGCGGGCGCCCGGTCCCCGGGGTGGTGATCACGTGGAGCGTGACACAAGGCGGCGGCGGAGTGAATCCGGCACAGAGCACCACGAACGCGAGCGGCGTCGCGGCGACGACCGATTCCGTCGGCTCCTCGACCCTTCAGAGGGTCAGCGCGACGTTCACCGGTTTGTCGGGCCCGGTCAGCTTCACGGCTCAAGCCACCACGCCGCCGACGGCGGACTCGGTCAGCATCGCCAACATCGCGTTCAACCCGGCAACCGTGGTCGTACAAGTGAACGGCACGGTCACCTGGACCTGGAGCGACAATGGGACTGCCCACAACGTGACCTACACTGCCGCGCCGGGACCGCTTCCCGCGGGTTCACCGCGGGACCAGACGACCGGGACTTTTTCGACCACCTTCCTTCAGGTCGGCACGTACAAATACATGTGCACCCACCACGCGCAAATGAATAACGGGGTCGTGACCGTAGTGCACTGACCCGGCCTCGCAGTCAGCGAATCCCTACGATCCCCTTCACCGACTCGATCAGCTTGGCCGAGTCGTAGCCCACACCGTCCTTGTAGACGGTGACGACGTTGCGGATGTCGGGGGCGCTCTTCACCGGGTCGCCCTTGATCACGACCAGGTCGGCGCGCTTGCCTGGAGTGATCGAGCCGAACTGGTCGAAGGCGCCGAGCACCTTCGCGCCGTTGGCGCTCATGATCTGGATCGCCTGCACCGGCTCGAACCCCGCCTCGATCAGGAGCTCGAAGTTGCGCTGGTCGCCGAAGCCGGGAAGGGCGCCGCCGTTCCCCGTGGGATCGACGCCGGCCGCGAGCAGGCCGCCCGCCTTCACGAACTCGTATTCGTACTGCATGGCCTTCCTCAGGAGCTCGGGTGAGAGCGAGAACGCCCCCGGCTGCAACAGTTTCTCGCGGGAGCTCAAGTATTCGCTCTTCACCTCGGGCGCCATCGCGTCGAGCACGCGCGGATCGAGGAGCGGCGGCCGGTTGGGCACGAACAGCTCGAACACGGCGAGCGTCGAGGTCATCGCCACGTGGTGCGCGATCATGTCCCGGAACGTCGCCCGCACGGCGTCACTCGAGAGGTCGAGCCCGGCGAGCCTCGTCATGGCGCCGGGCGGGCAAAGGTCGGGCTTCTTGTCGGCATCGTAGTCGGTGTTGACGAGCAGCCCGTGCTCGAGGTTGTCGATGCCGAGCCCCACCGCCTCGCGGAAGCTCACCGAGCAGAGGTGGCCGGTGGCGCGGAGGCCGCGCTTGTGCGCCTCGTCGATCGCGGCGGCCATCGCGGCGCGGCTGATCGTGGTGTAGAACTTGAGCCAGCTCGCCCCCTCGTCCGCCCAGTAGTCGACCACCCGCCGCGCCGACTGCGCGTCGAGGATCTGGTCCATCCCGCCGCTCGAGCCCTCGCCGGTGAGGTAGGGGCCGGTGATGTACATGCGCGGGCCGGGCGTCTGCCCCTGCTCGATGGCGCGCTTCAAATTGATCTCGCTGTAGGGCGACATGCTCCCCGTGGTGCGGATCGTCGTCACGCCGCCCGCGAGATACAGCCGCGGCGCGCTCACGTTGAGCTGGGCGCTGCGCGCGCTCGTCGTGTAAAAGGTGTGATCGTGCAGCCCCACGAACCCGGGGACCACCGTGTGACCCGTGAGGTCGAGAACCTGCGCGTTCGGCGGGACCTTCACGGATCCCGTCTTCCCCACCGCCCCGATCTTGCCGCGGTCCATGACGATCGTTTGATCCTGGGCGGGCGGCGCCCCCGTTCCGTCGATCAGCAGCACGTGCGTGAGCGCCACGACGGGGGCGTCCACGCTGACGAACGCTTTCACGGCTGGAGAGAGCGTGACCGCGGTCTGGGCGGGAAGCGGACCGGCCGGAAGGAGTAGCACTGCGACGCAAACGAACGAGGCACGCATGGGATCCATCGCCCCCCCAAAGGACCGGGCCTAAGCTGCGGGCGTTTCGCCCACCGGCGCAAGGGCAGCGACGACAAGGGCTGCCGGTTGAGTCCGCGGGTAAACCCGCGACTCGGCGCCTGTCAGTGAACTGACGCGTGTTGCCGCTTTAGCGGTAGGCGCCGAGTCGCGGCTTCAGCCGCGCACATCACGGAGCGGTGATTGGGCCGCGGCTTCACCCGCGCACATCACGGAGCGGTGATTTGGTTCCACCTTCCCTCGTTTCAGTTCACCGCGAACACCGTGTGCATCCCGGCTTCCAGGTGCTCGGCGATGTGGCAGTGCAGCATCCAGCGGCCGGGGTTCGCGAGCTCGACCAGCAGGTCCACCGTCGCCCCCGCGGGCACGAGCACCGTGTCCTTCCAGAC
>DATDFP010000207.1:0-11130 GCA_036522535.1 Gemmatimonadales bacterium | reverse complement strand
GCCGTTCGCGGGATGGGCACGGTCCGCGCTGCTTGCCGTCGCGCTCGTCGGGTTCGTGCTGTTGTGGGTCTCCCGCGGTCGCCTGACGGGTCTGCGCTTCGGACTGGCGTTGCTCGCCCTCGCCGCGCTGGTGGGGTGGCTATGGCGGTAATCGAGCGCGAGGCCAAGATCGTGAACCCGCTGGGGATGCACGCGCGCCCCGCGGCCGAGTTCGTGAAGGTCGCGAACCGCTTCAAGGCGGCGGTCGAGGTGCGCAAGGACGACCTCGCTGTGAACGGCAAGAGCATCATGGGAGTCATGATGCTCGCCGCCGAGTGCGGCTCGTCGCTGTCGCTCAAGACGGAGGGCGAGGACGCAGCGGACGCGATGGCGGCGCTGCTGGCGCTCGTCGCGGACGGCTTCCACGAAATGCATCTCGGGACCGGTATGAGGGACGAGGAGCAAGAGGAGCAGCAGGAGCCGCAATGAGCGAGCGCTGGCTAAAGGGCATCGGGGTCTCGGCCGGGATGGCCGTCGGTCCGGCGGTCGTCATCCGCTGGGCGCTGCCCGAGGTCCCCCACCGCGTCGTGCCGCGCTCGCAGGTCGAGAAGGAAGTCCGCCGCCTGCGCGCGGCGGTGCGCGACGTCAAGCGCCACATCCAGGAGCTCCGGGCCAAGGCGGAGGACCGCGCCGGGGTGGACGAAGCGCGCATCTTCGACGCCCAGATCCTGATGCTCGAGGACAAGGTGTTCTTGTCCAGCGTCGAAGAGCTGATCCGCGAGAATCACCTCACCGCCGAGAAGGCGTTCGAGTTCAAGGCGCTGGAGGTGCGTGACACGTGGACGGCGACCGGGAGCCCGCAGGTCAAAGATCGCCTGACCGATTTCGCCGGCGTCGCGATCCGCGTGATCGAGCATCTCATGCACCGCGGCGCGGACGAGGTGTGGGAGGGGATCACCCAGCCGTCCGTCGTGGTGGCCAAGGAGGTCGGCCCCGGGCTCACGGTGCAGCTCGACCGGGAGCACGTCGTGGGCCTCATCAGCGAGGAGGGCACCCGGACATCCCATGCCGCGATCCTGGCCCACTCGCTCGGCATCCCCGCCGTGTTCGGCGTGGCGGGGGCGATGGAGCGGATCGTGCCCGGGACGATGCTCGTAATGGACGGCACACGGGGTACGGTGCTGCTCCATCCCACGCCGCAGGAGATCGCCGAAGCGAAGACCCGGGAGCTGGGGCGACGCGCCCTGGCCGAAGAGCTCGAGGCGGTTGTTGAGCAGCCCGCCGTCACCGTGGACGGGGTGCGCATCGTGTTGCGCGGCAACGTGGACCTGCCTGACGAGCTCGCGGGGGCGGTCAACCACCGCGCCGAGGGCGTGGGCCTATTGCGCACCGAGTTCCTCATCATGGGACACAGCGCGCTCCCCAGCGAAGACGACCAGACGGAGTACTTCCGCCGCGTGGGACAGGCCTTCTCCGGTCATCCCGTGGTGATCCGCACGTACGATCTCGGGGGCGACAAGCTGCCGGCCCCGTTCCGCACCCAGCCCGAACCGAACCCGCAGCTCGGCTGGCGCGCGATCCGGGTCTGCCTCGATCGCCCCGAGATCTTCCGCACCCAGGTGCGCGCCGCCCTGCGCGCGGCGGCGCACGCGGACATCTGGCTCATGATCCCGCTTGTCACCCGGCTCGACGAAGTGGACCGGACCCGCGCCATCGTTTCCGAGGAGGCGGCCAGGCTCGCCCGCGAGGGGATCACGGCGGCGGCCTCGGTGCCCGTGGGGGTCATGGTGGAGACGCCGGCGGCCGCGGTGCTCGCCGATCGGCTGGCCGAGATCAGCGATTTCCTGAGTGTGGGAACCAACGATCTCACGCAGTATACGTTGGCGGTGGATCGTGGCAACGCGCGGCTGGCCGAGCGCTTCCACCCGCACGATCCGAGCGTGTTGCGCCTTCTCAAGATGGTGGCCGACGCAGCGCGCGCCGCGGGAAAACCCGCGAGTGTGTGCGGCGAAATGGCGTCCGAGCCGCTGTCGGCGTTCCTCTTGATCGGCCTCGGCTACGAGACGCTGTCCGTCGCGCCGCCCGCATTGCCGATCGTAAAGTGGACCGTGCGGCAGGTGAGCGCCGCGCGCGCGCGGGCGGCTGCAGAGCAGGCGCTGCAGGCCCGCACCGCCGACGAAGTGCTCGATCTCCAGCGGCTGGCCCTCGCCGAAGCGGTGGATCTCAAGCTGCTCGACCCGGACTCCCGGTTGCCCGCGGGGCGGCGCGCCGCTAGCTTGAAAGTTTAACGGCCGGATACGAGATGCCCGCGCAACGCCACGTCTTCACGTCCGAATCGGTCACCGAAGGCCACCCGGACAAGATCGCCGACCAGATCTCCGACGCCGTGCTCGACGCCATCCTCGCCAAGGACCCGGCCGCGCGCGTGGCGTGCGAGACGCTCGTCACGACCGGCATGGCCGTGGTGGCGGGCGAGATCACGACTACCACCTACGTCCATATCCCCGACATCGTGCGCGGGACCATCGGCTCGATCGGCTACACGGACGCGAGCTTCGGGTTCGATGCCCAGACCTGCGCGATCCTCACCACCATCGATCGCCAGTCCGGTGACATCGCGATGGGCGTGGACCGGGGCGGGGCCGGCGACCAGGGGATGATGTTCGGCTATGCCTCGGATGAAACGCCCTCGCTCATGCCGCTGCCGATCGTGCTGGCGCACCGGCTCGCCGAGCGGCTCGCCTACGTGCGCAAGGCCGGCGACCTCCCCTGGCTGCGGCCCGACGGCAAGACGCAGGTGAGCGTGATCTACGAGGGGGCGCGGCCGGTCGGTGTCAGCAAGGTGGTGGTCTCGACGCAGCACTCGGACAAGGTGGACAACGCCGAGCTGCGCGATGGGGTCAACGCCATCGTAGTGCGGCCGGTGTTGACCGACGCGGGCTTCGAGGTGGCGGAAAGGGACGTCCTGATCAATCCTACCGGCCGCTTCGTCGTCGGCGGGCCGCAGGGCGACGCCGGACTGACCGGGCGGAAGATCATCGTCGACACGTATGGCGGCATGGCCCGCCACGGCGGCGGGGCCTTCAGCGGCAAGGACCCCTCCAAGGTGGACCGGTCGGCCGCGTACGCCGTGCGCTGGGTGGCGAAGAACGTCGTGGCCGCGAAGCTCGCCCGGCGGTGCGAGGCGCAGGTGGCCTACGCCATCGGCGTCGCCGAGCCCGTTTCCATCATGATCGACACCTTCGACACCGGCGTGGTGCCGGACGAGGTCCTTGAGGACGCCGTCCGCGAAGTGTTCGACCTCACCCCGCTGGGCATCAACCAGGCGTTGCGCCTCCGCAATCCGATCTACAGGGCCACCGCGGCCTATGGCCACTTCGGCCGGTCACCCGAAAAGCGCCGCTACGTAGACAAGGACCTCGACAAGGAAGTCGAGTTGTTCACCTGGGAGCAGGCGAACCGCGTGGAGGACCTGCGGCTCGCGGTGCAGCGCTCCAAGCGCTCCGGGTCGGCGAAAGCCAGCGCGTGACGACCACGGCGCAGACCGCCGCGCAGGATATCAGGGACCCGGGCCTCGCGGCGGAAGGTCGGCGTCGCACCGAATGGGCGGAGCGTTCCATGCCGGTGCTGCGCCAGCTGCGGGAGCGGTTCGCCCGCGAGCGTCCCCTCGCCGGCCGCCGGGTCTCGGCCTGCCTGCACGTGACCACGGAGACCGCGAACCTCGCGATCACGCTCAAGGGAGGCGGGGCGGACGTGGCCCTGTGCGGGTCGAACCCGCTCTCCACGCAGGACGATGTCGCCGCCCATCTGGTCAAGGACCACGGCATCAAGGTCTTCGCGATCAAGGGCGAGGACCATCAGACCTACTACGGGCACATCCGCGCCGCCCTGGCCCACCGGCCCGACGTGACCATGGACGACGGGGCCGACCTGGTCGGGGCGCTGCACATGATCGCCCTGAACCGGCTGGACGACCTGGCGCGGCCGGTGCGCGAGTGGGTGGAGACCCTTGGGGTCGCCGACCGCAAGGCGCTCGTGCAGGGCGTACTTGGCTCGACGGAGGAGACCACGACCGGCGTGATCCGCCTCAAGGCCATGGCGCGCGACGGCGTGCTGCAGTTCCCCGTGGTGGCGGTGAACGACTCCGACACGAAACACCTGTTCGACAACCGCTACGGCACGGGGCAATCCACGCTGGACGGGATCCTGCGCGCGACCAACCTCCTCATCGCGGGGAGCACGGTCGTCGTGGCGGGGTATGGTTGGTGCGGCCGGGGCTTCGCCATGCGGGCCCGGGGCGCGGGGGCGAACGTGGTCGTGACCGAGATCGACCCGCTCAAGGCGCTCGAAGCCCAGATGGACGGTTACCGGGTCGCGACGATGGCCGAAGCCGCACGGGTGGGGGACGTGTTCGTCACCCTGACGGGGAACGTCGACGTCATCCGCGTGGAGCACATGCGGGCGATGAAGGACGGGGCCGTGCTGGCCAACTCGGGTCACTTCAACGTCGAGATCGCTCTCGAGGGCCTGAAGCAGATGGCCCAGGGCCCGACCCGGGTGCGGGAGTTCGTGGACGAGTGGCGGCTGGACGGCAAGCGGATCTTCGTGCTGGCCGACGGCCGCCTGATCAACCTGGCGGCGGCGGAGGGCCACCCCGCGAGCGTGATGGACATGTCGTTCGCGAATCAAGCCCTGGCCGCCGAGTTCGTCGTCCAGCAGGCCACGAACCTGACGAAGGACGTGCACCGCATTCCGCGCGAGCTGGACGCCGAGATCGCGAGGCTCAAGCTGCAGGCGATGGGAGTGACGATCGACAGGCTTACGCCGGAACAGCAGAAATACCTGGCCTCCTGGGAGCAGGGCACCTGAGCGCGAACGTCATCCAGGTCCGCGTCGCGCACCTGGGGCTCGACCGCACGACCAACACGCCGGTCGTCATCCTGCAGGAACAGGAAGGCGAGCGTGTGCTGCCGATCTGGATCGGGCCCGCCGAGGCCAGCGCAATCGCGATGGAGCTCGCCGGGGTGAAGTTCGCCCGGCCGCTGACCCACGACCTGCTGAAGCAGGTGATCCTCGGACTCGGCGCGGATCTGCGCAAGGTGCTCATCACCCAGGTCAAGGACAACACCTACTACGCCGAGCTGCACATCTACCGCGGTGACGCCGTCATCCAGATCGACGCCCGGCCGTCCGACTCGATCGCCGTCGCCCTGCGGCTCAAGGCGCCGATCTTCACGAGCGAGAGTCTTCTCGCGCTGACGTCGGTCGAGACGGGCGAGGCCGGCGGCGAAGCCGGACAGGGGCCGCTCGACCCCGACGCGCTGAAGACCTACCTCCAGAACCTCGATCCTGAAGACTTCGGGAAGTTCACTCCGTAGCGCGCTCGCCCTGCTCTGCCTCGTGGGCGGAGCCGGCGGCGAACTTCTCGCACAGCGGATGGTGGTTTCGGGCCGGGTCCTGCTCGGCGGGCCGCGCGGAGCGCCGCTCGAGCGCTCGTGGGTCGTGCTGCATCGCGTGACCATGGGTGGGGGCGGCGCCCCGATCGACTCGGTTCGCACCGACGCCCGGGGCGCGTTCGCGCTGACCGTCGCCCGACCCGACACGGCGGCGCTCTACGTCGTCAGCGCCTGGTACGGCGGGATCGCATATTTCTCGCAGCCTGTGACGGCCGCGAGCGCCGGTACCGGGCTCTCGCCGCTGCTCGTGTTCGACACCACATCGGCGGGCCCCGCGATCGCGGTCGCCCGGCGCCTCGTCACCATCGCGAAACGCAAGAAGGACGGGACGCGCGACGTGCTGGAGCTCGTGGAGCTCCGGAATCCCGGGACGAGGACGCGCATCGCCGCGGACACCCTCCGGCCCACGTGGGCCGGCGCCATCCCGCACGACGCGATCCAGTTTCAGGTCGCGCAAGGCGACGTCTCGCCGCAGGCGGTAGCCCTGCGTGGCGACAGCGTCATGGTGTTCGGACCTGTCCCGCCGGGCGACCCCAGGCAGCTGAGCTACGCGTACGTGCTACCCGCGAACGTGTCGAGCGTCGCCATGCCGATCGACCAGCCGGCGGCCGAGCTGGACCTGTTGCTGGAGGACACGGTTGCGGTCGTGATGGCGAGCAAGCTCGACACGCTCGGCGTCGAGGAGATCGAGCATCGCCGTTTCGCCCGCTACCGCGCCACAGCGCTCGATTCGGGAACCCCCTTGACGATCGCGCTCCCCACCCGAGACCGCTTCCGCGCCGAGTCGCTCGTGCCGGTCGTCGTGGCGCTGGCGGCGGTCGCGCTGGGGCTGGGGTTCGTGGTGGCACTGAGACGTCAACGTCAGACATCAGACGTCAGACATCAGACGTCAGCTTTCCTCTCGTGACTGGTGTCTGGCGCCTGATGTCTGACTGATGTCTGATGTCTGATGTCAGACGTCTCTTGCGCAGCGAAGGTCGTCCGGATACACTAGCCCAGTCGTTAGAAGCGAACGCGGATTCACGGAAGCCGGTGCGACTCCGGCGCGGCCCCGCCACTGTAACGGGCAGCTACGACGCAGATCGCGGCTCAACGCCACTGGGACTCCCGGGAAGGCGAGCCGTGCGCCCGAAGCCAGGAGACCTCTTCGTTCGCGCCACCTGCAGATCCCTCGCGGGAGGGATGGTGGCGCTGCGCACTGAGGCGCAGACGCTAGCCCATCTCCGCTCCGCCGGGGGTGGGCTTTTTGGCCATGCGCCTGTGGGTTCATCGCGCTCACCTCGCGGGCCTCCTCGCGCTGGCTGCCGTCGCGGCGTGCCGGGGAGAAGGGCGTGCAGCGCGCGGTGACGGCGCGCTGACCGTCGTCGACGACGCGGGGCGTCGCGTCGAGCTCCGCGCCCCCGCCCGCCGCATCGTCTCCCTCTCGCCCGCCGTCACGGAGCTGCTCTTCGCCCTCGGCGCGGGTGATCGCGTGGTCGGTCGCACCACCTGGTGCGACTTTCCACCGGCGGCGCGTGTGGTGCCGAGCGTCGGCGACGGCATGAATCCGAACATCGAGGCGGTCGCTGCTCGCCGGCCCGATCTCGTCGTGCTGTACCGGTCGCCACTCAACGGGACGGCGGCGCGCCAGCTCGAACGGCTCGGCATCGCGGGCGTCCTGGTGCGGCAGGACCGTCTCGAAGACGCGGCGCACGACGCGCGACTGCTCGGGCGTCTCACCGGCCTGGAGGCCTCCGGGGACTCGCTTGCCGCGTCGATCGAGCGGCTCCTCGCGAACCCGCGTCCCCCGCCCCACATCAGCGTCGCCTTCGTTGTCTGGGACAACCCGCCGATGGTGATCGGGGGCGGCAGCTACCTGGACGAGCTTGCGACGCTGGCGGGCGCCCGCAACGTGTTCCACGACGTCGGGTCGGCCTCGGCCACCGTGGCCATCGAGACGATCGCGGCCCGCGATCCCGATGCGATCGTCGTTCTGAGCGACACCGCGCCGGCCCCGCCGCCCAGCTTCGCCGGACGCCGCGAGTGGCAGGCGGTTCGCGCCGTGCGCGAGCGGAGGATCGTCCAGCTCACGGGGTCGCTCTATGGGCGGCCGAGTCCTCGTGCTGCGCAAGCCGTCGCCGAATTGCGGCGGCTGCTCGCGGCGCCCGGGGCGGGGGGAGTGCGGGGCGCGGGCGGCGCAGGGAGGGTCAGATGAAGTGGCTCGCCCTGGGGCTCGTCGCTCTCCTATCATTCGCGCTCGCCGTGCTGCTCGGACCCGCCCACGTGCCGCTGGCAGACCTCGCCCGCTCCGACATCGTGCGCTCGCTGCGGCTGCCGCGGGCGATCCTCGCGTTCCTGGTGGGCGGATCCCTCGCGCTGTCGGGCGCGAGCCTCCAGGCGCTGGTGCGGAACCCGCTCGCCGATCCGTTTCTGCTGGGCCTGTCCGGCGGAGCGGGACTCGGAGCGGTGCTCGCGATCGCCCTGCACCTCGCGGGCCCGTGGGTGCTGCCGCTCGCGGCCTTCGGCGGCGCGCTGTTCGCCATGGCGCTGGTCTACCGCCTGGGACTGGTCGGGGGCGCGGAGCTCGACCCGCGCGTGCTCATCCTTGCCGGGGTCGCCGTGGGCGCGTTCGCGTCGGCGGTCACGACGGCGATCGTGTCCCTCTCCGACGCCACCGAGCTCCGCAACGCGTTCCTGTGGTTGTGGGGCGGACTGTCGGGCGCATCTTGGGACACCGTGGTTGTGATGGCGGTCTATGCGCCGCTGCCGGTGCTGGTGCTCCTCGCCGCCGCCCGGCCGCTCGATTTGCTCGCCCTCGGCGAGGAGCCCGCCCGACATCTCGGCGCCGACGTGGTGCCGCTCAAGCGCCGCGTCTACGTCGCCGCCTCGCTGCTCACCGCGGCGGCCGTGGCGGTCTCCGGGGTCATTGGCTTCGTGGGGCTGGTCGTGCCGCACGCGATGCGCACCGTCTGGGGCCACCGTCACCGGCCCCTCCTGCCCGCGTGCTTCGTCGGGGGCGGCGCGCTGCTCGCGTTCTCCGACACGGTCGCCCGCGTCGCGGTCGCGCCGCGCGAGCTGCCGGTGGGGATCGTCACGGCCCTGATCGGGGTCCCGGTCTTCGCCCTGCTGCTGCGCCGATGGAGCGCCACCTGATCCTCGACGTGCGCGGCGTGTCGTACCGCTACCCGGGCGCCGCGGCCGACGCCCTCGCCGGCGTGAGCTTGAAGGCGGGCGCGGGCGAGTTCCACGCCGTGCTCGGGCCCAACGGGAGCGGCAAGACAACGCTGGTGCGCGTGGCGCTCGGGCTGCTGTCGCCGCAGGCGGGGACGTCGGAAGTCCTCGGCCGTCCGGCCACGACCTGGTCGCGCCGGGAGCTCGCGCGCGTCGTCGCGGTGGTGGCGCAGCGGGAAGAAAACCCGTTTCCGCAGCGCGTGCGCGAGACCGTGCTGCTGGGCCGCTATCCGCGGCTGTCCCTCTGGGGGGCGGAGCATGCGCAAGATCGGAACGCGGTCGAGCGGGCGCTCGGGCGTTGCGACGTGGCGGGCCTCGCTGAGCGTTGGTTGTGGACGCTCTCGGGCGGTGAGTACCAGCGCGTGCGGGTCGCCCGGGCGCTGGCCCAGGAGCCGCAACTGCTCGTCCTGGACGAGCCGACCGCGAGCCTCGACGTGCGCCACGAAATGGAGCTGTTCGAGCTCGCCCGCACCCTGGTGGACGAGCATGGGCTCGCGGTCGTGATGATCACACATCACATCAACCTCGCGGCGCGCTTCGCCGACCGGGTGCTGCTGCTTTCTGAGGGGCGGGCGGTGGGCCAGGGAGCGCCGGGGGAGGTGCTCACTCGCGAGACAGTCGCACGCGTGTTCGCCTGGCCGGTGGCGATCGAGGCCTTCGACGGGCGCCCGCAAGTCGTCCCCCTGCGCAGGCGGCAGAGCTGATGCCCGTCATCTTCGCCTGGAGCGGTGGTAAGGACAGCGCCCTTGCGCTCGCGGAAGTGCTCTCGAGCGGTCGCGACCGGGTAACGAGCCTCCTGACCACGGTCACGGCGGGATACGATCGGATCAGCATGCACGGCGTGCGCCGCACGCTTCTGCATCGGCAGGCCGAGGCGCTGGGCCTGCCGCTCCGCGAGGTGTTCATCTCACCCCAATCGTCCAACGAGGAGTACGAGGCGAAGATGGGCGAAGCGCTGTCCGACCTGACCACCGCCGCTGCCGGCGTGGACGGCGTCGTGTTCGGGGACCTGTTCCTGGAGGACATCCGGGCCTACCGCGAGCGCTCGCTGGCACGCATCGGGATGCGAGGGTTATTTCCGCTGTGGCACCGGGACACGGCTCGCCTCGCCGGGGAGTTCGTGCGTCGGGGCTACAAGGCGATCCTCGCCTGCGTGGACTCCCGCGCCCTGGCGGCCGAGTTCGCCGGCCGCGAGTTCGACGCGGCGCTGCTCGCCGACCTACCGAGCGGTGTGGACCCGTGCGGGGAAAACGGTGAGTTTCACACCTTCGTGTATGACGGGCCGATCTTCGCCCACCCGCTGGCGGTGCGCCGTGGAGAGATCGTGGTGCGGGACAGGAGGTTCGTGTATTGTGATCTTGTGGAGAGCACCGAGTGAGACGAATCCTCCTCGCGGCCGTCGCCCTGGCGGCGGGGTGCAGTGACGCGCTCGAGCAGACGAGTTCGGCGGGCCAGGTGATCGCGGTCGTCAATTCGGACCACACCGTCTCGTTCATCGCGGCGACGGATCTGTCGGTTCGGACGGTGGACCTGCAGACGGGGGGCTTCGGAATGACTGCCGCGGGTCGCGGCAGCACGGTCGTCGTGCCCCTCGGATCCGTTGACTCCGTGGCCGTCATCCACAACGCCGGTCTCTGCACCGGGCTGTGCGTGCGTCCCGTGGTGTTGTTTCCCCTCAGCCCGCAGTCGGGCGCCACCGGGGTCGCGATTCAGGACGACTCCATCGCGTGGATAGCAAATCCGAAACTCAACACGGTTACGCGGGTCAATTACCTCACGGGCGACACCGCCAGCAACGGCGTGGGCGTGTACCCTCAGGCCGTTGCGATCGTCCGGGGTCGGGTCTTCATCGCGAACGGGAATCTCGTGGGGTCCGTGTCGGCGGGTCCGAGCTGGCTGTCGTCTTTCCCGTGTTGTGGCTCGGCTTCCGCGATCGATTCGGTCCCGCTCACGGGGGCGAACGCCCGCGTGCTTCTGGTGGGCGACGACAGCCTGCTGTACGTCGTCGAGGCGGGGCACCCCGGGCAGCGCGACGGCAAGCTGTCGGTGGTCGATCCGGTGGCCCGCACCGAGCTGGCGGTCATCAACGGACTCGGCGAGTCGCCCAGTGCCGCCGCCTTCCATCGATCGGGCCGGATCCTCGTCGCCGCGGGCGGCGAAATCCTGGAAGTGAACACGCTGACGCGCTCAGTCACGCGAGGGCCCGGGCATGGGGTCAACCCGGGGCTAGCTGTGGGACCCGCGCTCGCCGTGGATTTGCGAGGCCGGGTATATGCCGCCTGGTCCTGTCAACCACCTGAATTTTCCGCTGTAGGCTCCTACCTCAACGTCCTCTCCCCGCCGCCGGACTACGGGGTGATCAAGAAAATCACCGGGAGCGCCTGTCCGTTGGCGGTCGCGCTCGCGGTCGTGCCCTAAGACCGCGCCGCCGTTACCTTTGACCTCATGGCCCTCGTCACCACTCCCGCGATCGTGCTCCGGACCT
>DATDFP010000206.1:0-2498 GCA_036522535.1 Gemmatimonadales bacterium | reverse complement strand
TGACCTCCTTCAAGTGATCTCCCGATGGGCCTCCCTCCGTGAAGCGAGCGCCTAATGCTTGTCCTTCTTTCCGTGGTCATCCTTTCCGTGCTCTTCGGTCTCGACTTGCCCGCGGATTTCGCCTCCCGGCCAACGCTGGGAGTGCACGTTCACGTACGTCTGGCCGCTCGCGATCGCCGCGAGCACGTCATCCAGGCTCTGCGGATCGATCCCTTGATCAGCCATCCCCGCCGCGAGCCCCGGGCCGATCACGTCCTGGGCAGTGAACGTGCCGCTGACCGTGCCTCCCGGCGTCGGACACGGCCGGGGTTGGGGACCGGACGTGCTGTTGTTGCACAGGAACACCATGACGCCCCCGTTGAACCCGAGGTTGCCGAAGTGAATGTGCGAAAAGAGCACCGGAGTCGACAGATCGGAAAACGTCATAGTGAAAGAGACGGAAGTTCTGCTGCGATCGACCACGGCGCTGAACTTGCCGGTGGCGCTCGTGAGCTTGGGCGTGACCTCGTTGAAGCCCGTCAGACTGGCGCTGAGCCTGATCTCCCGATGACCATCGGCACTCGAGGCCGGACCAGCGAACGACAGCATGCAAAGGGGCGGCAGGATGGCGAACAGAATTCGTGTCTTCATTTTGCCCTCCGCGAGAGGCCGTGGACCGAATGGGGTGCCCGGTGAAACGCCCAGCGCACTCCAAACGACGCTTGATCCCGAGACCTGTCAAGTTCATCGCCTCCCGCGTAGCTTCAGAACGCATGACGACCGGCCGCGCCGAACGCCGCGGGTTCACCCTCATCGAGATCCTGGTCGTGATCATCGTGCTCGGCCTGCTCGCTGCGCTCGTGGGGCCACGCATTCTGGGCCGCGTCTCGGAGGCGAAGAGCGCCACCGCGCGCACGCAGATCGAGCTCCTCGGCCTCGCGCTCGACACCTACCGGCTCGACAACGGCTCGTACCCGACGACCGAGCAGGGGCTCGCGGCCCTGCAAGTGATACCCACGCGCGACCCGATCCCGCTCAACTGGCGGGGCCCCTACCTCAAGAAGGCCGTCCCACTGGATCCCTGGGGACGCGCATACCTCTATAAGAGCCCGGGTGAGCACAATGCGTCCGGTTACGACCTCTACACGCTCGGGCGCGACGGTCAGCCGGGGGGCGAAGGCGAGGACGCGGACATCACGAGCTGGAAGTAGCAACGGGTCTCATGGAGCTCGGATTTCGCAAGTGAGCTGATCGAGCGCGACGGCCCGCGCGGCTGCGCCGCTGCGCACGTCGAAGGCGCAGCTCCCGAGCGGGGAAACGACCAGAGTGGCCGGAACCGTCAGGAACGGCTTGATCCGGCCGGCGGCAAGAGTCCCTTCCAGCGGACTGGCGCCACCCTCCAACCGCCAATTGCCGCTGGGTTCGATCTGGAGATACACCACCTCCCCCCGCCGCGCGGCCGCGTCGCGCGCGCTCCCGAGGAGCGTCTTGAGGTCCGAGTCGTGTCGCGGGGCGATGAGCGCGGGGGCCACGAGCGCCGCCGCTAGGCCCATGAGGACGAGCACGACGAGGATCTCGACCAGCGTGAAGCCGGTCCCGACGGGGCGGACCTCGCTCAGCACGCGAGCGCCATCATCGAATCGAGCGTGGCGCGGTACGCGGCGAGCTGGGCCGGGGTGGCGCCCGTGTCCGCGGTTTGCGCCACGGCAGACTCATCGCCGATCGAGCCACCACCGATCCGCTCCCACAGCCGGCGCGCCCGGAGGTCGACCAGGCAGTTGAACAACGCGGATGCTCTCAGCACGTTCTTGCGGCGCACGCCCGCGAGCACACGCTCACGCTGCTGCGACGTCAAGGTCCCGAACCTGTTCAAACATCGTTGAACGTATACGCGACAATGAAGCCGTCTGGCTGATAGCGTTGCACGATGCGGCGATAACCGGCCATCGGCAAGCGATTTCTCCCAGGACCACGGCCAGCGCGATTGTCGCCGTCGCGAGCAAAGCGCCCGCCATCCGGGAGCGCCCCATGATGACTCCTCCAAGTTTGGAGGCACAACTCATACCCTGCCAGCCGCTTAGAGAGCGCCCTTTTCTCGTGCCTCGGCCCGGTTCAGCGTTCGGTGCTGGCGGACGCGGTGTGGTGGGTTAGCTTGGCCCCATGGACAAACGCGGGTTTGTCCGTGAGTTCCTCGCGTATCTCCGCGCCCACAAGGGGCTCTGGGTGTTGCCGATCGTCGGCATCGGCCTTTTGCTCGTGCTCGTAGCGGCATTGCTCTTCGGTCCCGGCGCTGCACTCGAGACCGTGTACCACATCTTCTAGCGCCGTGGCGTCCCCCGCGTCCCCCGCGTCCCCGGCCCGGCGACGGGCACTCGTGCTGCTCGCCGTCCTCGTGCCGGTGCTCGCCTTCTTCGGCGCGGTCGAGGGCGTCCTCCGGGCGATGCATTACGGAGGCGATCTCAGCCTGTTCGTGCGGCGCCCGGATCTCGAGGGCAAATATGCCACGGTGAACAACCAGT
>DATDFP010000205.1:0-3588 GCA_036522535.1 Gemmatimonadales bacterium | reverse complement strand
CAGGGGGTGAGGACGACCGGCGACCAGGGGGTGAGGACCGCACCGCGGAGAGGGGGTCAGGGGGTGAGGATGACCGAGGGTCCGGAGATGAGGACTTGCGAGGGTCAGGGGGTGAGGACCTTCGAGGGTCAGGGGGTGAGGACCTGAGCGGCTCAGGGGAAGAGGACCTGAGAGGGTCGGGGGACGACGTCGCGCCTATCCGTGTTGCCGTGGTGGGGCGGCCCAACGTGGGCAAGTCGAGTCTCGTGAACCGCCTGTTGGGCGAGGAGCGCCTGGTCGTGGCGCCAGAGCCGGGGACCACGCGCGATGCGATCGACACGTCGCTTCGCTATCAGGGTCGCACCCTCGTGTTCATCGACACCGCCGGGCTCCGGAAGCGCAGCAAGGTCGATGACGAGATCGAGTTCTACGCGACGCTCAGGACGGCGCGCGCCATCGAGCGGGCCGACGTGTGCGTCCTCGTCGTGGACGCTGCTGAAGGGATGCCCGTGCAGGATCTGAAGATCGCGAACGACGCCTGGGACCAGGGCGCCGCGCTGATCGTCGCGGTGAACAAATGGGACCTGATCGAGGAGAAGGATGCGAACACGGGGGTGAGGGGGGAGCGAGTGCTGAAGGAGCGCGCGCCGTTCCTGCAATTCGTCCCGTTCCTGTACGTGTCCGCGAAGACCGGCCAGCGGGTGACGAAGCTCCTCGATCTCATCCTCGAGGTCGCCGGGGAGCGGGAGAAGCGGATCCCAACCCACGAGGTCAACGAGGTGCTCGAGGGGCTCGTCCGCCAGCAGCAGCCGCCCCAGCCTGTGGGTGAATCGGTGCGGCTGTTGTACGCGACGCAGATCGGCACGGCGCCCCCGCGGTTCGCCGTCGTTTCCAACCGCCCCGAGGCGATTCCGGAATCCTACACACGGTATCTCCTGAACGGCTTCCGCGCGGCGTGGCGGTTCGGCGGCTCGCCAGTCACCATCAAGCTCCGCCGCAAGCGGGAGCGGGCGGCCCGCGGGTGACCGCCTTCGGGTTCGTCCTCTTCGTGCTCGCGGCGTACCTGCTCGGCGCTACGCCTACGAGCTACCTCGCAGGCAAGCTCGGCCGGGGCATCGACCTCCGCGAGCACGGCTCGAAAAACCTCGGCGCCACGAACGTGTACCGCGTTCTGGGATGGAAGTACGCTATTCCCGTCGGTCTGATCGACGCGGCCAAGGGAGCCCTGGCGGTCGGGGTTCTCGGCTCGTTGTCCGGCGGGCCGGCGTGGGTTCCCGTGGCGCTCGGCCTCGCCGCCGTCCTTGGCCACGTGTACTCGCCCTACGTTGGATTCCGGGGAGGGAAGGGGGTCGCCACGGCCGCCGGCGTGTTCCTCGCTTTGGCCCCGCTCGCGGTCGCGATCTCGCTTCCGATCTGGGTCGGCACGCTCTGGGCGTTCGGATACGTGTCTCTTGCCTCGCTTACGGTCGCGGTCCTGTTCCCGCTCTGGGTGCGGCTCACCCGCCCGGCGGAGCCATACACGTTTTGGGCGAGCGTCGCGCTCGCGCTGCTGATCGTGTACTCGCACCGGGCGAACATCCGGCGGCTCCTCGACGGCACGGAGAATCGGTTCCGGACCAGGAAAGGGGTTGCGGCGTGAATCCGATGCGGAATGCGGAATGCGCAATGCGGAGTGTTAGGGCGAGCGTCGTGCCGCGGCACGACCTTTCACTGAAATTCCGCACTCCGCACTCCGCACTCCGCACTTGTTGTCCATTCCGCATTCCGCATTCCGCATTCGGGTTGGGTGGGAGGCTGCGGTGAGGGTCGCCGTCATCGGCGGAGGCGCCTGGGGCACGGCGCTCGCGGATCTGCTCGCCCGCAAAGGCGGGTTCGAATCCGTGACCCTGTGGGCGCGGGAGCCGGAGGTTGTGGACGGCATCAACCGCGAGCACGCGAACCCGATGTTCCTGCCGGGCGCGGCGCTCGAGCCCACCCTGCGGGCGAGCGGCGATCTCGGGGAGGCGGTGCGTGGCGCCGACGTCGTGGTGTCGTCCGCCCCCTCGCATGCCGTACGGGAGGTCATGGCGCGCGCGGGCCCCGCTCTCGGGGGCGGGGTCCTGGTGGTGAGCGTATCTAAAGGGTTGGAGCCGGAACGGCTGACCACGCTGTCCTGCGTGCTCGCCGAGGTGCTGCCGCCGGGCGTGCCCATTGCCGCGCTGTCGGGCCCGTCGTTCGCTCGGGAAGTCTACGAGCGCCAGCCCACGGCGGTGGTGGCGGCCGCCGTGGAGCACGGCGTCGCGCAGCGGGTGCAGCAGGTGTTCCGGACGAGCTACTTTCGCGTCTACTCGACTACCGACGTCCTCGGTGTGGAGCTCGGCGGAGCCCTGAAGAACGTGATCGCGCTCGCCGCGGGGATCCTGGATGGATTGGGTCTGGGTCACAACACGCGCGCCGCGTTGATCACCCGCGGCCTGGCGGAGATCACACGGCTCGGGGTCGCCCTCGGGGCCGAGCCCGCGACGTTCGCGGGCCTCGCGGGGATGGGCGACCTGATCCTCACGGCTACCGGCCCGCAGTCGCGCAACCGCTCGCTCGGTGTGGAGCTGGGCCGGGGGCGGCGGCTGGATGACGCGCTGGCGGGCGTCGCGACCGTCGCGGAGGGGGTGAACACGGCGCGCTCGGCGGTGGCGCTCGCCGAGCGCCACGGCGTGGAGCTGCCGATCGCCCGTGAGGTCGCCGAGGTGCTGTTCCGCGGCAAGCCGCCGCGCCAGGCCGTCGCGGACTTGATGGAGCGCGAGCTGAAAGCGGAGGTGTGGGGGGGGCAAGAACGGCGGCGGGGACCGCGAGGGCGATGAGCGCACCGCATCCCGTGCAGGAATTCTTCTCGATCGGCGAGGTGTGCCAGCTCACCGACCTGAAGCCGCACGTGCTGCGATACTGGGAGAGTCAGTTCCGGTTCCTCAATCCCGCGAAGAACCGCTCCGGAAATCGTGTCTACCAGCGGCGCGAGATCGAGTTGATCATGCTCGTGAAGCACCTCCTGTACACCGAGAAGTACACGATCGACGGCGCGCGTCAGAAGATCGAGCAGTACCGGCGATCGGGTGAGCTCAAGCCCGAGGCGCGACGCGCGCTCGCGACGCAGACGGTCAAGGACCTGCGTGCCGACCTGAAGTCGATTCTCGCCCTCCTCGAGGGGACCGCTCCGCCCGGTGCCGGGGCGCGCTGACGGCGGTCCCGCGGTCGGGGTCGTCATCCCCGCCTACCAGGCCGCCGTGACGATCGGGGACGTCGTCACCCGGGCGCGTGATGCGGTCCCCGGGGCGATCGTGTACGTTGTGGACGACGGGTCGACGGACGGCACCGGGGAAGAGGCGAGGAGGAAGGGGTCGATCGTGCTCGCCCACCCCCGCAATCGCGGCAAAGGCGCGGCGCTCGCCACCGGCATCGCAGCCGCCGTGGCGGGCGGGGCGGAGGTGATCGTGACGCTCGATGGCGATGGCCAGCATCCGCCGGAGGAGATTCCCCGGCTGGTGGCGCCGGTGGTGAAGGGCGAGGCCGACATCGCGCTGGGCGCGCGGGCGCGCACCGGCAGGATGCCGCTCGCGCGCCGGTGCACGAACTGGC
>DATDFP010000204.1:0-6834 GCA_036522535.1 Gemmatimonadales bacterium | reverse complement strand
GCGTTGAGCTTGCCCCGCTCGCGGAACAGGGGACGCAGCTTGGCGAACGCGTACGCCATCCCGCCGCCGAAGCAGCCGAGGATCAGGATCGCGATCGCGGTGAGCCGCCAGTTCAGATAGAAGAGCACCCCCAGCGCGATCGTCGCCGTGACGAGCCCGCCGATGAGCTGCACCAGGCCCGTCCCGACCAGGTTGCGGATGCCCTCGGCGTCGGTCATGATCCGCGAGATCAGGATCCCGCTCTTCGTGGAGTCGAAGTAGCTGATGGGAAGGCGCAGGACGTAGGCCTGGACCGTGCGACGCATGTCGGTGATCGCGCGCTGGGCGGCGACGCCCAGGATCTGCGACAGGGCGAACCCGGTTGCCGCCTGCACCAGCGTCGCCGCGCCCGCCAGGAGCGCGAGGGGGAGGAGCAGCTCGGGGTGATGCTGATTGATGATTTTGTCGATCACCCACTTGGAGGACGACGGCAGCACCAGCCCGGCGATCCGGTTGACGAGCAGCAGCCCCAGCCCGAGCGCCAACCGGCTGCGGTGCGCGTACACCAGCGCTCGGGCTTCCTGCCACGCGCCCGGCGAAAACACTTTCTTCTTCTCATTCATCTCGCTCATCGGAAGGAATCTACGCCCGTCTCCGGCGCGCGCACAGGGAACCGCCCTTCGTTGCGACCCCCGTGACCTGCATCACGCCGCCCTGCACCAGGAGACGTGATTTTCCCTCTGAGCGGCGGTTGCCGCCGCACGCCCGACGCGTGCACCGGCGTCGTGGCTCCATCGTTTTGGCGAAGGGACGCACCCCTGCCCACCATCTCGGGACTCTTCCTGCTCCACGACGCCATCGATGAGGCGGGCGAAGCCGCCGAGCCCTTTCTCGCGCGCATCGCGGACGCCGTC
Source organism: Gemmatimonadales bacterium (assembly GCA_036522535.1). Lineage (GTDB taxonomy): Bacteria > Gemmatimonadota > Gemmatimonadetes > Gemmatimonadales > GWC2-71-9 > AG12. Next base: position 5,941 of record DATDFP010000204.1, on the reverse strand, counting down.
CGGCGCGACCTTCATGCGACGTCCGGCTCCACGCTGAAGCGGCTCCGCGGCCCCTGGGACGGGCGGGCGTTCCGGGTGCGCTGGGGCAGGCTGCGAGCGACGGTTTCAGTCGTTCCGGCCGAGGACGGCGCGGCGCAGGTATTCGTCCACCAGGTCGCATCGCGAGACGAGATCTACGAGTCGAATGCGTTCTGGGCGCGTCTGGATCGCTTCCATCATGACTTGTGGGCGCCGAACCGGGGGCTGCGGGTACCGCCCGAGCAGGCCGGGTATCACCACGTCCCCGGCCACGTCCTCCCCGGCGGAAGTGATGCGCCGACGGACGTCTCCGTAGAGCCGGTGCTGAGCGAGCAGCAGTTCCGGTTGTTGAACGCCATCGTCCCGTTCCCCGAGAGCTGGGGGGTGGGCGATGCGGTCGTGGTGATCGGCAAAGGACCGCCGGGCTCGGGCAAGACGATTGCGGCCATCGATGCGGCGCGCCGGGCGGTCGAGACCTGCCATTACTCCGTTCTGCTCCTCGCGCCGACCGCGCGCCTCCGGGCGCACTACGAGGACGCCCTGCGGGGCGCCGGCATACCGGTGGCGTCCGTCTCCGATGGATACAAGCGTGCGTTCGAGGGAATCGATCTGATCTGGGTGGGCGATACCGGCGAATTCTTCATGACGTTGGCCGACGTTCAAGCGGCCCGGGTCGAACGCGAGCGGCTGCTCGACGAGTGGTGGAGCCAGGTGCTCGACGACTCGACCGTGCGGCCCTGGGCAAGCCGGAATGCCCCGGTCCGAGAGTCGCGTTTCGCCCGTCTGCTCGACGCCGTCCTCCTGGACCCGTCGGGCCTCGACGTGAACGAGAAGGATGCCCTCGACACCAACGATGCGCCGCTGTACGAGCTCGTGAGAGAGTTTCGCAGCCGCCCCAAGTGGGTGGCGGTGGCGACCGAGCTCCGCGCCCGCCTCGGGTTGAAGCTGCGGAGCGAGATCGCGGGAACGGCCGCGACTCGATTGCAGGGGGCCGAGTTCTGCCGCGGCACGCTGCTGGTGATCGTGGACGAGACGCAGGACCTCGTGCACGGGGAGTGGAAGGCGCTGATCGACTGGTGCGCCGCCCGGTGCCGCGGTGGCGCGGCAACCCGCCTCGCTCTGATCGGCGACGAGAATCAGCGAATCAGCCCGACGTCGTTTTCCTGGGCAGAGGTCAAGCGGCACTGCGCGGACGCCTTCAAGAGCACGACGCCCCCGCTCGACGAGTGGGAGCTGCCGGGATCGTTCCGGCTGTCCAGAAAGATTGCGGCTCTCGCGAACGAGCTGTTCGACCCTTCCATCACGCAAGACGGCAAGTTCCGCCACGTCGAGCGAGCCGACCCCGCCGACCTCCCGCACACGGGTGAGGTACGCGTCGTCGTCGTGCCGGGCGCCGCGAGGGCGGTCGTGAAGGCACTCCGGCGATTCGACGCGGCTCCGGCCGGCTCCACTCGACTGCGCGTGATCGCAAACGCCCTCGAGGCCGAGGGCTGGACCGAGGAGCCGGATTCCCGGGTCGATGTCTTGCCGCCGCGTGCCATCAAAGGCCTGGAGTTCGGGTCGTTGGTCGTGGTCGAGCCGCTCGGCGGCCGGGGTGCGCACCTCTCGTATGGTGAGGCGACGGTGGCCTACACGTCGCTGACCCGCGCGATCGAGGATCTGCTCTGTGTCCTCACGACGCCCGAGTGGAGCGTGGTTCGCGGCAGGTGGGCGGGCCTGGGGGTGAGCGTGGAGGAGCTGGACGGCTCGCCGGCGAGCGTCGTACGGCTGGAGGGGCTGTTCAGAGAGCTCGCCGGCGCGACCGACGCCGCGGAGCAGGCGCTGGTCGAGGAGGAGAAGCTGGGCGGTCTCCTGGACCGGCTGCCCTCGAGCGGCTCAACCTGGGAGGCCGGACGCTGCCTGCGCGACGTCGGTCTTCCGGCGAAGCGTCTGGTCGCGTTGGGCAGGTTGGAGCGGCTGGCGCGCGACTACGGCGGCCGGCTGCATCGCAAGTGGCTGGTTGGTCCGGCGCGCGGTCTGATCCGCGAGGCATTCGACCGAGGAGATTGGCGGGACGCCGTCGGCATGTTGATCCTGCTGGGTGAGCACGCTGCGGCCGTTGATGTAGTGGAGCGCTGGGCACCCGAGGAGGACGAGCAGGTTCTCGCCGAGGCGTGCGAGCGCGTTCTGTCGCTCGCCGGCCCGACGCAGCGGACCGTAATGGGATTCCGGCGGACCCTCGGGGTCAGGCCGGAGGCAGAGTCCGCGAGCTTGCTGAGAGTGGGAGTCGCGGTGCTGGCCCACCAGCTCGTGCAGTCGGCCGAGTTGCCGGCCTTCGCCCGAGGGAAATCCGTTGACTGAGTCTTCGGGCGGCCAGGTTGACGCGAAGCTGCGAGCCGCCCTGGAGCTGCTGTGCGGGGCCATCATCTCCGCCAAGGATCCCGTGGCACGCAGGGAGGGCGAGGCGGCACAGCTCGAGAAACAGCAGCTCGGCCGGCTCAGTGCCGCGAGCGCAGAGCTCACCCAAATCGAACTGGAGATCCAAAGGCTCCAGGGCACCGCCGCCGGCTTGCGACGGGCCGGACGCCGCGGACGGGATGGAGGCGCAGAGTGAATCTTGACGCCAAAGATCTGCTCACGACCGAGACCCTGGAGGTCGTGTTCAACGAGTATGCGTCGGAGATCGTGGCAGCCGTGCGGGTGCGCCTGGAGGAGCTCCGGGACGTGTACGAGGAAAGGCTGCGCACCCGCGGCGAGGAGTGGCAGAAGGAGGCCGACGCGTTATCCGAGCGCGTTCGCAAAGCCGAGGCGGCGCTGCGGGAGCTCAGCGCCCGATTCGAGGCCGCGCCGGGGGCCACCCCGGGCTCGCGCCCGAGGTCAGGGGGCGAGGGCCTCGCGGCCGACCTTCGAGCGAAGGGTTTGGAGGTGATCGACAAGCGCGCCTCGGGGGGCAAGCTATGGGTGCTGGGCGACGCGGCGCAGCTCGAGCCGGTCATCACGGCGTTGCAGGGCCAGGGCGTCGAGTTCGGGTTCGCGCCCAAGGGAGGGCGAGCGACGGGTGGGAGGGCAGCCTGGTTCACCAGGTCGAGGCGCTGATCACGCGGACGCGGTGCAGATTGCAACGAGCGGCACTGTGACGCGCGTCACCTCAGTTACCCGGCCGCTGCGCGTAGGGTCTTAGCAACCACACGTGAGGAGGATGTATGACCGTCACACGATTGATCTCGATCACGACTGCAACGCTCGCGTCGCCGCTCCTGCTCGGCATCTCTGGGAGCGCGTCAGCCCAAGCGCGCGCCCATCGCGCGCAGGCCGCGGCCCACGCCCCCGCCGCTCATCCGAGCGCGGATCAGGCGGCGAAAGCGGAGAAGAGCTTCACGGCAATCGCTGAGAAGCTGAACACCACGCCGGACGCGCTCAAGAGCGCGTACGACGCCGCGCGGCAGGCGAACCCGAAGCTCACGCGCGGCCAGTTCATCGCGGCGAACCTGCTCGCCCAACATCTCGGTTCGAAGAATTCGAGCATCACGACCCAGGCCGTGCTCGACGGCTTGAGCAGCGGCAAGACCATCGGCACGACGCTCGAGGGCCTCGGCCTCTCGCCGGACGAGGCAACGGAGGCGCAGCGCGCGGCCAACCGTGACCTAAGGGACGCCGAGCGGCAGAGTGCGGCGTCGAGCAAAGCGGCGAGCGAGGCGAAACCCGACCAGGACAAGCCGCAGAACTGATAGAGCGCGAACGGTTCCAAGTAGGGGCACAGCATGCTGTGCCCAGGGGCGCAGCACGCTGCGCCCCTGCGTTTTTCCCCGGATAGATTACCGGGGCGTATGTCCTCCGGCATCACCGCCGAGCGGCTGAGCAAGACGTTCCGCGTCAAGGTGCGCGACCCGGGGCTCGGGGGCGCGCTCCGGGCGCTGGTGCGGCCCCGGTATCGGGACGTGCACGCGGTCCGCGAGGTCGCGTTCCGCATCGAGCCAGGGGAGATCGTCGGGTTTCTCGGGCCCAACGGCGCCGGGAAGACCACGACGCTGAAGATGCTGACGGGCCTGCTCCACCCGACGAGCGGGCGGGTCGAGGTGGCGGGGTTCGTGCCGTGGACCGGGGGATCGGCGTTCAAGCGCCGCATCGCCCTCGTGCTCGGCAACCGCCAGCAGCTCGTGTGGGACCTCCCCCCCGAGGAGACGTTCCAGCTCAACCGGGCGATCTACGACATCCCCGAAGCGGATTACCGCGAGCGCCTCGCCGAGCTCGTGGCGCTGCTCGAACTGGGCGACCTGCTCGAGAAGCCGGTGCGCCAGCTCTCGCTCGGCGAGCGGATGAAGTGCGAGCTCGCCGCCTCCCTGCTGCACCGCCCGCCGATCCTGTTCCTCGACGAGCCGACGCTCGGACTCGACGTCACGGCCCAGGAGGCGATCCGCGGCTTCCTCACGGCCTACCGCGACCGCCACGGCGCGACGGTCCTCTTGACCTCCCACTACATGCAGGACGTGACGGCACTGGCGTCGCGCGTCCTGATCATCAACCGTGGCCGCCTGCTGTATGACGGCGCCCTGGACGCGCTGGTGGCGCAGATCGCGCGTACCAAGCGGATCGAGCTCGTGCTGGGCGACGGCGCGACGGCGGAGGCGCTCGCCGCGTTTGGAGAGCTGAAGAGCTTCCGCTTCCCGAACGCGGTGCTCGAGGTGCCGCGCGAGGAAGCCGCCGCGACGAGCGCGCGCCTCCTCGCCGCGCTGCCCGTCGCCGACCTGTCCATCGAGGACCTGCCGATCGAAGACGTGATCCGCCGGGCGTTCACGCACGGCGTGGAGGAGGACGACCGGTGAGCCAGGCGGCCGCGTGGGCGCGGCGCTACGGCGCGCTGATCCGCAATGCCTGGCTCGTGGACCTGCAGTATCGCGCATCCATCACCCTGTGGCTGCTGTGGGGCGTGACCGAGCCTGCCGTCGCGCTCGGCATCTGGTGGACGATCGCCGGCGACGGACCGGTCGCCGGCTACGCCCGGGCCGACTTCGCGCGCTACTTCTTCGCCCTCATGCTCGTGAACCAGCTCACCATCGCGTGGGACTCCTGGTATCTGGACAGCTGGATCCGAGAGGGGGAGCTGAACTTCCGGCTCGCGCGCCCGCTGCATCCGGCGCACGAGGCGGTCGCCGAGAACATCGCGTACAAGGCGCGCACCGCGGCGATCATTCTCGTAGTCTGGCTGCTCGTGGCGCTGGTGTGGCCCGCCGTGCGGCTGCCGCTCCAGCCGGGCCGGTGGATGCTCACCGCCATCGCGGTCCTGCTCGCCGCGGCGATGCGCTTCTTCATCAGTTTCACGACAGGACTCCTGGCCTTCTGGACCACCCGCGCCACGGCAGTCATGGACCTCCACGCGGGCGTGTCGCTGTTTCTCTCGGGTCGGATCGCGCCGCTCGCGCTGCTCCCGCCCGCCGTGGCGGGCGCGGCTTCATGGCTCTGGTTTCCATACATGCTCGCCTTCCCCGTGGAGATCCTCACCGGCGCCGCGCACGGTCCGGCGCTCGCGCGCGGTTTCGCCGGGCAGTTCGTGTGGCTGGGGCTGTGGGTAGCCGCATATCGCGTGGCGTGGACTCGTGGCTTGCGACGCTACGGTGCGGTGGGGGGCTGACCAATGCGGAACGCGGAACGCGGAACGCGGAATTGCAGTGGGGCGTCGAGCCGTGAGCCAAGCCCCGAGCCACGAGACCCACAATGACATTCCGCATTCCGCGTTCCCCGTTCCGCGTTCTCGTCGCCTTCTGGCGCCTCAACGTCGCCGAGGAGCTCCAGTACCGCGCCAACTTCGCGGCGAGCCTGCTCGGCACGCTGTTCTGGATCGGCACGGCGTTGCTCACGCTCGCCCTGTTCTTCGGCCACGCCACTCGGCTCGGCGGGTGGGACTACTGGGAGGTGGTCGTGCTGCTCGGCGTGTTCAACGCGCTCA
>DATDFP010000203.1:0-28488 GCA_036522535.1 Gemmatimonadales bacterium | reverse complement strand
CTTGCTCCAACGGGCCACGGTTTGTCATGGTTTTCAGGCGCAGCCTGACTCAAGTGCATCCTAATGGGGAGGATCGAGATGAACCGCAAGGGTTTCACACTGATTGAGCTGTTGATTGTGGTCGTGATCATCGGCATTCTGGCCGCGATCGCGATCCCGAAGTTCGCCAACACGAAGGAGAAGGCGTACATCGCCTCGATGAAGTCCGACCTTCGCAACCTGGTGACGGCCGAGGAGGCCTATTTCGCGGACTCGATCAAGTACACCGCGTCGACGAACTGTACGTCCACACCGGGCTCGGCGACGTACTGCCCGACGACCGGGAACGCCTTGTCGGGTCTGGCGACGACGAGCGACGGGTGGAAGTCGAACATCACGAACGCGAACACGACCAGGACCTGCGCTATCTTCATCGGCTCCACGTCGAACACGCCGGCCACGAAGGAAGGCGAGCCGAAGTGCCAGTAGCGGTTCGGCGCGCTGTGACGGCAGTCGTCGCACCGGGGACGCATTTCGTCGCACCGGGACGGCGAACCCTGGCCGGGCGGCCGGTTTCGCGCGCATACTCAGGCGATGGAACCGCGCCTCGATCGCCCGACTTCCCGCACCCCCGCCGCCGCGGCCGAACCCGTGCGCATGGCCGGGTCCTCCTATCCCCGCTGGTGGCTCGTGCTCGTCGTGTGGGCCGCATGGGGGCTTGCCCTGTCCATGCAGGTCGACCTCTACTCCCGCATGGCCGGCAGGCCGATGGCGTTTCTCATGGCGTTCCGCCTCAACATGCCCGGGGCGCTGGTTTGGGCGCTGTTCACGCCGGGGATCATTTGGCTCGGCCGCCGGTTTCCACCGTTCGAGGGTTCCCGCTGGCCGCGCGGCGTGCTGTTGAACTTCGGCGCGAGCGCGCTCGCGGTGGGGCTCGAGGTACTCGTCGTCGCGGTGAACGGTCGCCTGATCCGGGGCGCCCCGCCGGGTGGCGCACCGGTGCTCCTCGAAGCGGCGCGCTCCTTCGTATGGTGGTTTCCGTCCGATAGTCTCTTGTATTGGGCGGTGCTGGCGATCGACTACGGCGTGCGGCACTATCGCGAGCTCAAGGAGCGGGAGCTGCGCGCCTCCCAGCTCGAGGGGCAACTCGCCGCGGCGCGGCTCGAAGCGTTGAAGATGCAGCTGCAGCCGCACTTCCTGTTCAACGCGCTGCACACAATCGGCCAGCTGGTCCGCACGGGGCAGGCCCCCTCCGCGGTGGACGTGGTGGCGCGGCTCGGCGACTTGTTGCGCCGTGTGCTCGACGCGGCCACCGCGCAAGAGGTCCCCTTGAAGGAGGAGCTCGACTTCATCACGAGCTATCTCGAAATCGAGCGGATTCGGTTCCGTGATCGGTTGGATGTGAGCGTGGACGTCCCCGCGGAGACGTTGGACGCGTGCGTGCCTCATCTCATCCTGCAGCCGCTGGTCGAAAACGCCATCCGGCACGGGATCGCGCCCCGCACACGCGGGGGTCGTGTGCGCGTGAGCGCCAGGCGCGTGGGCCAGGCACTGCACCTCGCGGTGTGGGACGATGGGGCGCGGCTGGGCGAGCGGCTGGACATGCCAACGGGAGGAGGGGGAGGCGGAGACCGAATGGAGCGTCGAGGCCTGGGGATCGCCAACACGAGCGCCCGGATCCGCGAGCTGTATGGGGACGCGGCGTCGTTCGAGGTCGTCGACGGGACCGATGCGGGCGTGGTGGCGCACGTCGTGGTGCCGTTCCGGCTTGCCCCAGCCGACTGGCACGGCGCATCGGGGCTTCCCGCGCCCAACGCACAAAGTGTCTGATTCGATGCAGCTCATCCGCACCCTGATCGTAGACGATGAGCCCGCCGCGCGTGCCGGGCTCCGCCAGCTGCTCGCGACCGATCCGGAGATCGTGGTCGCGGGCGAGTGCGCGAGCGGGCGCGAGGCGGTAACCGCGATCCAGGATGCCGCCCCGGACCTCTTGTTTCTCGACGTCCAGATGCCCGAGCTCGATGGCTTTGGCGTGCTGCGCGAGATCGGGACCGAGGGCGTGCCGGCGGTCGTATTCGTCACGGCGTTCGATCAGTACGCGCTGCGGGCGTTCGAGGTGCACGCCCTGGACTATCTGTTGAAGCCGTTCAGCGACGCTCGCTTCCGCGAGTCGCTCACGCGCGCCAAAGAACAGGTGCGGCGTGGCCGCCTGGGGCAGTTGTCGAGAAAGCTGGCGGCACTGCTCGACACCTACAGCGAGTCGGCGCCTCGCGGGGTCGGAGGGCACGTTGCGCCTCGCGGCTACCTGGAGCGACTCGTCGTCAAATCAGGCGGCAGGGTCACACTGCTCCAGGTCGGCGAAATCGAGTGGATCGACGCGGACGGGGATTACGCGCGCATCCACGTCGGCAAGGCGTGGCACCTGTTGCGCGAAACGATGAAGCGGCTGGAGCAGCAGCTCGACCCGGCGCGCTTTGTACGGATCCATCGCTCCACGATCGTGAATCTCGAGAAGGTGAAGGAGTTGCAGCCGTTCTACCGCGGCGAGTATGTCGTCGTGTTGCACAACGGCGCCACGCTCAAGCTGTCGCGCGGCTATCGCGCGAATCTCGAGACTCGGCTCGGTCGCACGATCTAAGCCCGCGCCCGAAGGTTCCGCCGCACGCGCGCCGCCGCTCGCCGCCCCGGGCGCGCCGCTCGGCGCACGCGGGTTGTCGGACGCTCTTTCGCCCCCTAGACTCAGTGCGCGCTCGAAGCATCGAGCGCGTCCTCAGGGCCGCGCGCGGGGTGTAGACGGCCACACCGCCCGGCCAACCAAGCCCGGTGCCGATGCACCGGGTTTGGCGTCTTTGGGCACCGCCCGGCGCAGCGTCCCGGCGACCTGGCGTGCTCGTGTGCCCGCTCGTCGCAAATCCGTAGCCCTCCACCGCCCCGCGGCGTAGCGTGCCGCGGGCGTATACCCGTCCGCCATCCATGCCCCTAGCCACGGAGGCGAATCATGACCCTATCCGTTCGAGCTCTCTGCGGAGCTACCCTCCTCGCCGCGCTCGTCGCACGGCCCCGTCTCGCGGGGGCCCAGGAGCCGGTCACCATCACGGGCACCGTGACAAGCGACGCCGGCGCGCCGGTCGCCCAGGCCGAAGTCGCTATTCCGACGATGGGGCTTGGCGCGCTGAGTCGAGAAGACGGGCGCTACGCGATCGTCGTGCCGGGCGCCCGCGTCGCGGGTCAAACCGTCACCCTCGTGGCGCGCCGCTTGGGCTACAAGGCGCAGACCGCCGAAGTGGCGCTCGCCGGCGCCGTCACGCACAACTTCACCCTGGCGGCGAATCCCCTCCAGTTGGGGGAGGTCGTCGTCACCGGCGCGGGCACCACGAGCGAGGTGGAAAAGCTCGGCAACGTGCGGCACGCCGTCAGCGCGGACCTGATCGAGCGCAGCAACGAGTGGAACGTCGTCGAAGCGCTGGCGGCAAAGGCTCCCAACGTAAGCGTGACCGCTTCGAGCGGCGAGCCCGGTGCGGGCTCCTACATCACCATCCGGGGCCAGCGCACCGTCGGTCTCCCCAACTCCGGGAGCGCGCAGCCGCTGTTCGTGGTCGACGGCCTGCCGATCGACAACAGCAGCTTTTCGACGACGGACTTCAACCCGACTGACGGCCTCAATGCCGGCGCCATCGAAGGAACTACCCAGAGCAACCGGGCGTCCGATCTCAACCCTGCCGACATCGAGTCGGTCGAGATCCTGCCCGGCGCCGCGGCCGCCGCGATCTACGGGTCGCGCGCGGGCCAGGGCGTCGTGTTGATCACCACCAAGCACGGCAAACCCGGCCCCACGCACTACTCGATTCGCAGCTCGATCTCCGCCGACGACATCAACAACACGTACCCGCTGCAGACCTCGTGGGGGCAGGGGTTGGGCGGAGCCCCTCCGGGCGACTGCGACCGCTCGACCGGGGTGAACAACTTCGCCTGCCGCACCAGCTGGGGCCCCAGAGTCACCGGCGCGACCTACGACCATGCCGACGAAGCCTTTGTCACCGGATACACGTCCGAAAACAATCTGACGGTGTCGGGTGGCAACGATCGAACCACGTTTTACCTCTCCGGCTCGTACCTGCGCGATCGCGGCATCTTCGCCGGCCCGAACAACCTCAACGAACGGTCTACGATGCGGTTCAACGGATCGCACCGGATGACCGACAATCTCAAGCTCAGCGCCAACATGTCGTACGTCGACGTGCGCAGCCGATACCTCCAGCGCGGCAACAACACCAACGGCCTGCTGCTCGATCTGTTGCGCTCTCCCCCGGACTGGAACAACCTGCCCTACCTCGCGGCGAACGGGCAGCACCAGAGCTTCCGCTTCCAGCATCCCCAGATCGGGGATGACAATCTGAACCGGGGATGGTCGAATCCGTTTTACACGCTCAACGTGCCCGAGAACACCTCGCAGGTCGGGCGCGTGTTCGGCAACGTCACGGCCGAGTTCGTGCCGGCCCCGTGGATCAAGGTGAACTACACGCTCGGGGCGGACTACTCGAACGATGAGCGCCTGGAGGGTGCCCCTCAGCCGTCCACGCCGCCGACCGTCGGGGGACGGGTGACCGAGGGAAAGCTGATCAACTACCAGATCGACCACAATCTGACGGCGACGCTCCAGCACACGTTCAACCAGGAGCTCGGCGGTACGCTGACGCTCGGCCAGGGTCTCAACACCCGCAACGTCCGGCAGCTGGCCAACGTGGGGCGTACGCTGATCGCGCCCCTGCCCTACAAGCTGAGCAACACCGTGACCCGCGACGTGCCGATCGACGCCGAGACCGTGATTCACGACGCCTCCTACTTCGGTCAGGCGACGCTCGACGTTCACAACCAACTCCACCTGACCGGCGCACTGCGGAACGACGGGTCCTCGACGTTCGACCAAAATCACCTGCGGAGCTGGTTCCCCAAGGCCAGCGTGGCGTGGGAATTCACCAAGGCCATCGGCGAGCGCCCCGCCCTGACCTTTGGCAAGGTGCGGGCGTCCTATGGCGAGGCGGGCCAGGAGCCTGATCCCTATCTCACGTCGTCGGTGTACTCGGGGATCACCGTCATCGGTGGGTATACCCAGGGCATGGGGGCCAACCCCACGCAGTCGGGCTTCGGCGGCCTCGCCTCGAGCATCGTCAAGGGCGCGAGCACGCTCCGGCCCGAGCGGACCAAAGAGTTCGAGACCGGGGTCGACGTCGGCCTGTTGCGCGACAAGGCGGACCTGAGCCTCACCTACTATCTGGCGAAGACGTACGACGTCATCCTGTTGACACCGCTGGCGCCGTCCTCGGGCTATGAGCGCGAGGCTCGAAACTCCGCGACGTTCCGGAACCGAGGCTTCGAGGCCTCACTCAACATCCGACCGGTGCAAACCGCCACCTACGGCTGGGACATCGGCTTGCAGTGGGCGAGCAATCGCAGCCTGGTAGAGGACCTCGGCGGCCCGAAGTTCGTCTACCTGGATCCGAACATCACCTCGCCCCGCGCCGCAGTCATCGCGGGGCAGGAAGTCGGCGTGTTTTATGATGTCGGCCTGGCGCGCTGCGGCCTGAGCCCCGCCGGGATGAACGCGGTGGTGACCGGATACGACCTGGACATCAACGCCGCCAAGGACGCGACGCACCCGTGCGGCGGAGCGCCGCAGGGCGCGTACTTCATCGATGCGAGCGGTCTGCCGGTTCTCGACAACACGCAGCGCGTGATCGGGAACCCCAATCCGCGCTGGACCGGCAGCGTGCGAAGCTCGTTCCGGTACCGGAAGCTGCAGGTGTCCGGCCTGCTGGATGTCCGGCACGGTGGTCAGATGGACAACGGCACCAAGGCCGCCCTGTATGCCTACGGGACGCACAAGGACACCGAGGTGCGGGCCGATTGCAGCGGCGCCACCTGTGTCGGCAACCTGCACGTGATCGGTGCTGCGGATTCTCCCCTGCACGGTCCCGTCGTGGGGCCGGGTGCCGGCACGCCGGTACCCATCGGAGAGAACTGGTATACGGACATCGGCGGTTTGTTCGGCGGGACTCCGGAGCAGTTCATGGAGGACGCCGGTTTCGTCAAGCTGCGTGAGATCAGCGTGGCCTACACCTTCGACGAGCCCTGGGTTCAGCGCGCCTTCGGGTTCACCTCCATCGATGTGCGCATCTCCGGTCGCAATCTCCACACCTGGACCAACTATACGGGATACGATCCGGAGACGAACCTGGGTGGATCGGTCACGTCGACTCGCGGCAGGGACTACTTCAACATGCCGCAGACGCGCTCCTTCGTCTTCTCCCTGACCTTGAACCACTAACGCCAAGGAGGCGTGACTCCATGCGCAAAGTGATCATGCTCGGCCTCGCGGCGTCCTTGGCGGCGTTGGGAACGGGCGCGTGCAGCAACTTTCTGTCGTCGGACAACGTGAGGCTCGATCCCAACAACCCCAGCCAGGCGACCGCGGATCAGCTCTTCATCGCCGTCCAGGCGGGGCAATTTGCCCAGCAGGAGGGCATCATCGCCCTGGTCGGCTGCATGTGGCTCCAGCAATGCACGGGCACCAGCAACTTTCTGTCGACGCTCGAGAAGTACAACATCGCGAGCGAGGACACCCCGAGCGCGGCGTTTTCCTCCATCTACGAGGGCGGGGGGCTCGTGGACGTCCGGCAGATCGAGGCCGCCGTGAGCGCAAGTGGCGACAAGCAGTACCTCGGGATCGCCCAGATTTGGGAGGTGCTCGACATGGCCGTGGCCGCGGACATCTACGGCGACGTCCCGTACCGGGAGGCCGTCGGCAGCGCGGCCGCACCGCGTCTGGATCCGCAGGCACAGGTGTATAGCGATCTGCAGGCGCTGCTCGACCAGGCCATCACCAATCTGGGGGGACCGGGCCCCGGCCCGGGCACGCTGGACCTGGTCTACCAAGGGAACACGTCGAAGTGGATCGACGCGGCCAACACCATCAAGGCGCGTCTCTACATGCACACCGTCGAGACGCCGACGGGATTCGATAACGCCGCCCTGAGCAACGCGGTCACCTACGCGCTGAAGGGGATCAAGTCTCCGGCAAATGACTTGAAGTCCGCACACACATCGCAACCCGGCGAGGACAACCTCTGGTATCAGTTCTATGCCCGTTCCGGATTCGGCCAGTATGTGGTGGCGGGCCAGAACCTCGCGGATCTCATGGTCGGGCGCAATGACACGGCCAGGCTGCGGGAGTATTTCGGTCCCGCGAACCCGGGCCCCGGGTACGGTGGGCAAGGTCTCCCGCCCGGGAACAGCACCTCCCCGGCCGGCGTCTCCTCGCTCACCGGGACACGAAACTCGCCAACGTTCGCCCAGCCGATCGTGACCTGGGTCGAGAACGCTTTGATTCTGTCCGAAGCCTATTTCAGGCTGGGGCAGACGGCAAACGCGCAGGCGGAATTCGACAGCGTGCGCGCCTCTGTGCCGGGACTCGGCGCCAAGACCATCGCCACCGTGAACGACATCATGGAGGAGAAGTACATCGCGCTGTACCAAAACATCGAGGCGTGGAACGATTACAAGCGGACGTGCTACCCCGCGATCACGCCGTACCCCACGACCACCTTCGGCAACAAGGTGCCTGGTCGGCTGTACTACGGGACCACGGAGCAGAACGTCAATCCCAACATTCCTGACCGGAATGTCCAGAACCAGGTTGGCGGCAACGTCGTGACGCCGCCGCCCACGAGTCCGGGGTTCAGAAACCCCAACGATCCGAACCCGTGCTGACGTCATGGGCGCCGAGGGGTTGACGAACCTTCCGACGAGGGGAGGTATATGCGCCCGGCGATCCTGGTGACGGCTTGTTTCACGGCGGCCTGTTACAACTACGCACCGCTCGCGACACCGGACCCGCGGCCGGGAACGTTCCTGGCGCTGAGACTTACCGCTGCGGGGTCCGAATCACTGGCGCGCTATCTCGGACCGAACGTCTTCGTCATACGCGGCCGCTACCTCGGCACCGACGAGGGAGGGCTTCGCGTTTCTGTGACTTCGGTCGAAATGCGCGAGGGACTGCAGGACTCCTGGTCAGGCGATACCGTGCGGGTCCCGACCGGCTTCCTCGCGTCGCTCGAGCAGCGCCAGCTCGCGAAGGGCAGAAGCGCGTTACTCGCGGGAGTGGGCGTGGCCGGCGTGGTCGCCGCCGCGGCGGGGTTCAGCCTGAAGCCGGGCGGTGGCGGCAACATCCTCGCTCCCGAGGGCCCCGCCGAGCCCAGATAGGCGCTCCTGTCGCTCAGCGTGGTGCAACAGTTCGTTGTTTATGACGCACGGCGCCGGTTATGTGGTCGGGTCAGGTGGCGATGGAGCAGCGATTTCACCCACGGCGACTCACCGCAGCCCCATACGCGCCAGCAGCGCCGCGAAGCGCGGGTCGTTGTGGAGGGCATCCAGGCGCGGATCCACGTTGACGAAGAGCATGTAGGGGTCGCGCTTCGCATAACCATCCTCGAGCGCCCGGAACACCCCGTCGCGGTCGCCCACGCCGAGGTACCAGGCAGCCCGAACGATCGCCTCGATCTTCTGGTGCGGTGGAGACGTCAGGAGTGCGCGGTAGAGTCCGGCGGCGCCCCCCGTGGCCAGCGCATTCTGCAAGACCGGGCCAGCGGGAACGGTGACGCCCTTCAATGGCGCCCAGCGTTCGATCTCCGTCTCCATCTCGCCGTAGCGGTGCTGCTGCTGATAGGTCCACCAGAGCAGATCGTGCGCGAGGGGGAAGTCGGGATCGAGCTCGAGCGTGCGGCGGGCCTGAGCGAGCGCGTCTTCGAGCCGGCGCCTCCAGAAGAAGAGGTCGCCGAGATTTGCATTAATGATGAGGGAGAGCGGGTCGAGCTCCAACGCCTGCCGCATCTCCGCGGTCCCTTCCTCCAGCCGCCCCGTAGCTCCCAGGAGCAGGCCGTACCATTGATGTCCCGTGGCATATCCTGGGTTGAGCTCGATCGCCCGCCGCAACTCGCGCTCTGATTCCGCCCACTCCCACGCGAACAAGTGCGCGTACCCCAACGCCGCATGGGCCTGGCCGAGCGACGGGTCCAGGGCCAGCGCCCGCTCCGCCGCCCGCCGCGCCAGAGGGTGCGCCTCGGCGACCGGGACCGTGCTGTAGATTGGCAGCACGACATACGCGTCGGCGATCCCAGCGTAGGCGAGAGCGAAGCTCGAATCGCGAGCGATCGCCCGCTGGAAGTAGTCGATCGCCTTCCGGAGCGTGCTCTCGCGCCGCCGGTTCCAGAAGTACCGGCCCTTCAGATAGAGGTCGTACGCCACCAGATCCTCGGTGGGGCGTTTGGCCACCTCGGGCGTCCGTCCGGCGCCGAGCGTGCTGCCCAACGCGGTAGCGATCCGGTTGGCGATATCGCTCTGAATCGCGAAGATGTCGCGCAGGTCGCGGTCGTAGGTCTCGGCCCAAAGATGCTCGTCGGTCCGCGCATCGATCAGCTGGGCGACGACGCGCACCCGCCCAGCCGCCCGGCGCACGCTGCCCTCGAGGATCGTCGCCACCCCGAGCTCCCTGCCGATTTGCCGCAACGACTTCTGCTGCCCGCGGTATCGCATCACCGAGGTACGGCTGATCACCTTGAGGCCTTCGAGCTTCGAGAGGTGGGCGATGATGTCGTCGGTGATTCCCTCCGAGAAGAACTCGTTCGCCGAATCGCCGCTGAAATTCTCGAACGGGAGCACGGCGATGGAATTGCGCCACGCGGCTCGGCCCCCGTGGCCTCGGGTGAGGAGGAGTGCGCTCACGAGCGCGAGCAGGGTCGCCGCGCCGAGCGCGGTGGCGATCCGCCAGTCGATGCTTCGGGTGGGGGGCGGGACGGAAGCGGGGACGGGGATCGCCGGCGTGAGCCCCGGTCGCCCGAGCGCGTCGGCGAACGCCGCGGCGCGGTGGAACCGATCCGCCGGGAGCTTGGCGAGCGCCTTGTGGAGCGCGGCGGACACGTGCGGCGGCACCGCGTCGCGGGAGACCGTGATGAGCGGCGGCCTCTGGGTGATCACCTTGGCGACGATCGCCTGCGCCGTGGAACCGGTGTAGGGGGGATCGCCCGCCAGCATCTCGTACAGCACCGCGCCCAGGGAATAGACGTCCGAGCGGGCATCGAGCTCCCCATCCCCCATCGCCTGCTCCGGGCTCATGTAATGCGGCGTACCGAACGAGATGCCCGTTTCGGTCAGCCGGTCCTCCCCCTCGGCCCTCATCGCCAGGGCGATCCCGAAGTCCGCCAGCAACGCTTGGCCCTCGTGCAACAGGATGTTCGCAGGCTTGATATCGCGGTGGATCACGCCTCGGCGGTGCGCGTAGTCCAGCGCGCTCGCCACCGAGCGGGTGATCTCGATCGCCTCCGGGATGCCGAGCTGCTTCTCACGCCGCAGCTTGTCCCGGAGGGTTTCCCCCGCGACGTAGGGCATCACGTAGAAGAGGAAGGAGTCGGCCTCGCCGGAGTCGTGCAGTGGCAGGATGTGAGGGTGGTGGAGCCGGGCGGTGATCTTGATTTCCCGGAGGAAGCGCTCCGCGCCGAGGACCGCCGCGAGCTCGGGGCGCAGGACCTTGAGCGCCACGTTGCGATCGTGTTTGAGGTCGCGGGCGAGGTAGACTGTGGCCATGCCCCCGCGCCCGAGCTCGCGCTCGATCGTGTAGCGGTCGGCAAGGGCGGCTTGGAGACGGGCCAACAGGTCCTTCACAAACGTTCGCTCTCAACAAGCGTGATGGCTAAGGATAGGGGGCTAGCGCGGCCGAAACTACGGATTCACGCCCGACCTTTCAAAAGTATCCGCGTCATAAAGGGGGCATTTCTGAAGCATCGATCTCTCCTTGATCCATCGTGCCGGCATGGCTCGTTGCTTCGCAATTCTAAGCCCGCGGCGCCGGCAATGGGGCCCGACGGCGAGCCGCCAGGTTGCCGCAGATGGTCCGAGTGATGCCCAAGACCGCCTTCTCCACTGCGGCCCGAGAAGTGGCCCGCCGTGATCGGGTGATGGCCAAACTCATGAAGAGAACCGGCCCCTTCCGCCTGCCGAGGCCGGCCAGCCGTCACTTTGCAGCCCTCGCGGAGAGCATCCTCTACCAGCAGCTTGCCGGCGCCGCGGCAGGCGCCATCCATCGCCGATTTGTCGCGCTCTTCGACGGGGATCTCTCTCCTGAAGCCGTCCTGGCTCTTCCTCCCAGAAAGCTCCGTGCGGCGGGGCTCTCGGGCAGAAAGGTGGCGGCCATCCGAGATCTCGCTGCGAAGGTCGTGGATGGAACCGTCCCGCTCCATCGCATCGGCAGGCTCGCCGACGAGGAGATCATCACCTGCCTCTCGGTCGTCCGGGGCATCGGACGGTGGACCGCCCAGATGTTCTTGATCTTCCAGTTACGCCGGCTCGACGTGTGGCCGGTCGACGACTACGGCGTTCGCACAGGCTACGCGCTGGCCTACGGCCTGCGGAAGCTCCCCACGCCGAAGCAGCTCCAGGTGGAGGGTGAACGGTTCCGGCCTTACCGGACGGTGGCAGCCTGGTATTGCTGG
Organism: Gemmatimonadales bacterium; assembly: GCA_036522535.1. Classification (GTDB taxonomy): domain Bacteria; phylum Gemmatimonadota; class Gemmatimonadetes; order Gemmatimonadales; family GWC2-71-9; genus AG12. The sequence goes on along the minus strand of DATDFP010000203.1, from coordinate 16,969 downwards.
CAAGCCGTCCATGAACAGCGGAAACGGCGTCAATGACCATGGCGCTACAGCGTAGACAAAGACTCGACCCCGGGGAGCTCCTGAGCCTGCTCAAGTCGCCTGGTCGCGTTCCAGTGCCGCGATCTTGCTGAGGCGGCGGAGGTGTCGGGGAGCCTGGCTGAACTCGGCAGCCAGGAACGTCCGGACGAGCTCCCAAGCCAGGCTCGGGCCTACCGTGCGGCCACCGAGACAGATGAGGTTCATGTGATCGTCCTCGACTCCCTGCCTGGCCGAAAAGCTGTCCTGGATCAGCGCCGCACGGACGCCGCCGAGCTTGTTGGCGGAGATCGAAGCGCCGACGCCGCTGCCGCAGACCGCCACCCCGCGCTCGACCGTCTCCGCCGCTATGGCCCGGGCGAGGGGGATGACAAAGTCGGGATAGTCGTCGTCCGGATTCAGCTCCGCGGGTCCGAAATCGACCACGTCGTGCCCCGCCGCGCGAAGCCGTGCGACCAGGTCCTGCTTCAAGCCGAACCCCCCGTGATCGGCGGCGATTCCCACGCGCATGCTGGTTCTCCGGCTCAGGTCGGGGTGCCGCTCTTCGCGGGGGCGAGGGCCCCACGCAGGCGTTGCATCGCGCTCGTCACGCTCTCACCGGCACCGAAGATCGCCGAGCCGGCCACGAGCACGGTGGCGCCGGCCCGGACGACCAGTGGCGCGGTGGTCGAGTCGATGCCCCCGTCCACTTCCACGTCGCACCCGGGGTTGAGCCGCTCGACCAGCTCGCGCACCCGGCCGATCTTCGGCAAGGTCGTCCGCAGGAATTGCTGGTGGCCGAACCCCGGGTCGACGGTCATGACCAGCACCTGCTCCACGTCCTGGATGATGTCCTCGAGCAGCGCCGCCGGCGTCGCCGGGTTGATCGCTACTCCGACCCGTTTGCCCAGTGTCCTGATCCGCTGCAGGGTGCGATGCAGATTGTTGTTCCCCTCCCAGTGGACGAGAAACGAGTCGGCCCCGGCAGCGACGAACTCATCGAGGAAGACATCCGGATCCGAGACCATCAGGTGTGTCTCGAAGGGGAGACGCGTCACCCGCCGGAGTGACTGGACGATCGCCGGGCCCATGGAGAGATTCGGCACGAAACGTCCATCCATCACATCCACATGGATCCGATCCGCCCCGGCGTGCTCCGCCTCGACCACCTGCTCACCCAGACGGGCGAAGTCGGCACTCAGAATGGAGGGGGCCAGCTTCACCATCCGCCCGCAGTCACGATCTCCCCTAGGGTTCCCGCCACCGGGCACCTTCCCGGGCGATGAACTCATCGGCCACCGGCGGGCCCCAGGTGCCCGCCGGATAATTGGGGAAATGGTCGGGCCGCTTGTTCGCCCAGAACTCGATGATGGGATCCACCACCGACCAGGCGGCCTCGACTTCGTCGCTCCTGGTGAAGAGCGTCGCCTCGCCCAGCATGCAGTCGAGGAGCAGCGTCTCGTAGGCGTCGTGGTCCAGCCCGCCGAACGCCTCCGCGTATCCGAAGTCCATGTCCACCGATGCGATCTGCACCTCGGCCCGGGGCACCTTGACCTCGAAGCGCAGCGCGATCCCCTCCTTCGGCTGCACTCGGATAGCGAGTGTGTTGGGCTCGATGGTCTGTCCCTCCGGCAGGGAAAACATGAGGTGCGGTGGGTTCCTGAACTGGATGGCGACCTCGGTGGCACGCCTGGTCATGCGTTTGCCCGACCGGAGGTAGAACGGCACGCCCTGCCAGCGCCAGTTGTCGATCATGAAGCGGATCGCGCCGTAGGTGGCGGTGGAGCTGTCGGGCGCCACACCCGGTTCTTGCCGGTAACCTGGGACCGGCTTGCCACTGATGGTGCCAGGCCCGTATTGGCCTCGCACCGAGTAGTCGTGCATCGTGGCCGGAGTGATGGGCCGGACGGCCTTGAGCACCTTCACTTTCTCGTCGCGGACCGCGTCGGCGCTGAAGGTGACCGGCGGCTCCAGGGCCGTGAGCGTGAGGAGCTGCAACAGGTGGTTCTGGAACATGTCGCGAATCACGCCCGCTTCCTCATAGTACCTGCCCCGATGCTCCACCCCGACGCTCTCCGCGGCGGTGATCTGCACGTGGTGCACGTGCTGGCGGTTCCAGACCGGCTCGAAGATCGAGTTGGCGAACCGGAAGACCAGGAGATTCTGGACCGTCTCCTTGCCCAGGTAGTGGTCGATCCGGTACACCTGGTGCTCGGCGAAGGCGCGCCGCACACAGGCGTTCAGCGTCATCGCACTTTCCAGGCTCCGGCCGAAGGGCTTCTCGATGATGATCCGGACCCACGGGCGCTGCTCGGGGTCGGGGAGCCTGGGCGCGACCCCTGACTCGGCCAGGCGGTCGATGGTTCCGGCGTACAGGCTGGGAGGTATGGCCAGGTAGAAGAGATGCCCCCCGCCACTGGGGAGCGAGGCATCGATATCCGCGAGCCGCTCCCGGACCTTCTCGTAGGTGAGGGGGTCGTCGAGCTCACCCGAGATATAGTGCAGCCGGCCCGCAAACCGATCCCAGGTTCGGGGATCGAAATCGGCCCCGTTCGGGAGAAAGGTCTTGATGGCACCCCCCACCTGCGCCCTGAACGAGGTCTCGTCCAGCGGCTCCCGTGCTACGGTGATGACGGCAAAGCCGTCGGGTAGGAGGCCGTCCGCCGTGAGATGGAACAGCGACGGCATCAGCTTGCGGTGCAGGAGGTCGCCGGCTCCGAAAATGACGAGTGTACAGGGCTCCGCTCGGCGAAGCCGGCGCTCGAGCGGGGGCCGCTCGGGCGCGGCGACCGTGAGAGAGACCCGCGCGGTCATGTGGTCTTCACCGCGTGGCCGCCGAACTCGTTGCGGAGCGCCGCGATGACCTTGGCGCCAAAGGAGTCGCTCTGGCGGGACCGGAAACGAGCGAGCAGGGAGAGGGTGATGACCGGCGCCGGCACGTCGAGATCGATTGCCTCCTCGACCGTCCAACGACCTTCGCCCGAATCTTCCACGTACCCCTTGAGCGCCGTGAGCTCGGCGTCCTTCGCAAAGGCGCGCTCGGCAAGCTCGTTGAGCCACGACCGCACCACGCTGCCTCGATTCCAGACGGCCGAGATCTGGCCCAGGTCCAGCTTGAAGTCCTTGGACGCATGCAGGATCTCGTAGCCTTCGGCATAAGCTTGGAGCAGCCCGTACTCGATGCCGTTGTGAATCATCTTGACGTAATGTCCGGAGCCCGGCGGACCGACGTGGGCATACCCATTGGGCGGTGCCAGGGTCTGGAAGATCGGCTCGCAGCGCCGGAAGGCTGCGGGTGATGCTCCGATCATCAGGCAGTAGCCGATCTTGAGTCCCCAGATTCCGCCGCTGGTGCCGGCATCGATGAACTCGAGCCCCTTCTCGGCGAGCCAAGCGGCGCGGCGCTTGGAGTCCCGGTAGTTCGAATTGCCGCCATCGATGATGATGTCCCCCCGTGAGAGGCCGGGCAACAGCTCCTCGATCGTGCTCTCGACGGCGTTCCCCGCGGGCACCATCACCCAGATCACCCGTGGCGGCGTGAGCTGACGACAGAGATCGGCGAGGTCGCTCGCGCCCTTCGCGCCCATTGCGACGTGCGGCTTCTGGGCGTCGGCGCTCCGGTCGAACACCACCAGCTCGTGCCCGCCCTGCAACAGGCGCTGCACCATGTTGCCGCCCATCCGGCCCAGGCCGATCATGGCGAGCTGCATCTCACCGGTCTCCTTTCATGTCCGCACGCCCAGATCCGCCAGCTCCTGACGAAGCCGGGCAGCGTCGGTAAATCGGATGGCCCGCATCCCGAGCGTCCGGGCCGGGTCCAGGTTCCGCTCCCGGTCATCGATGAACACCGAGGCTTGCGGATTCGCCTGGGACATCGCCAACGCCATCCCGTAGATCCGCAAGGCCGGTTTCAACGCCCCGATCCAGCACGAGGAGAAGAACGCGATGAATATCTCACGCAGCCCGAAGCGTTCCAGGCGATACCGGTTCAGCTCGTCGGACTCGTTGTTGATCGTCATCAGACGATACCGGCCCGTGCGGCTCAGCGCCCGAGCGAGATCGATCGTCTCGGCGAATGGGGCGCTCTGCGCCAGCATATAGGCCTTGAACTCCTTCAGCTCGAACGGCCTGGGGCGGTAGAACACCGTATTCCTCAGGTATTCGTCCAGCCCCATCCGCCCTTCTTCCAGCATCCCGATCGCGTCATCGTGACGGTCCTCCAGTTCGGCGCCGTCCAGACCGAAATGCGTTGCCACCGCCCGGCGTTGCTCCCGGTCCCAGCCGTTCGTCCCGAGGACCCCGCCCACGTCGAAGAAGAGGTGGGTGATCGTCACCGTTCGAGCAGTTCGAGGTCTTCGATGCGGATCGCCGGCCGCCCGCGGGCCCGCAAGGCCACCAGATCTCCCTCCGCCTGGGCAGCTTCGAGTTGGCCGAAGGTGAACGGCTCCCCGGGAATGGGCAGGTCATCCTTCGGGCGCCCGGCAACCTGAAGGAAATGCCCCACCGGCGGGCCGCCCTTGTGGAACTGGCCGGTGGAATGAAGAAAGCGGGGCCCGTACCCCACGGTGATGGCGACCTTGAGCCGATCCCGGAGCCGGAGCCGAACGGCCGCGAGCCGGCGATCGTTCTCGGGCGTGGGCGGGAGGTACGCCATGATCGCCAGGTAGGCGCCCGGCTTGATGCGACCGAGGAACCGCTCCAGCTCCACGGCGTCCGCGGCGCGTGAAGGGGGCGTGTTCTTCGCCAGGACCGCCCTGGTATTCGCCTTGCTCTCCGCGACGTTGGGCTGGTCGAAGGGGTTGATCCGAAGCACCGCTCCCGCCATCGCCGTGGCGAATTCCCAGCGGAAGAACTCCTGTCCCAGGTCGTAACGGTCGTCAAGCCTCAGGTGGACCACCGGATGGCCGGCCTTCTCCAGCGCGGCCAGGCGCGATTCGGTCGCCGGGTCGGTTTCGCCGGCCAGAAGCATGGACACGAAGACGCGATCGTTGCCGTATACCTCGGGGGCTCCGAGCGGCTCGCCGGCGACCGGCAGAATCCCCTTGCCTTCCTTGCCGGTGCTCTCGGCGATCAACTGCTCCAGCCAGAGACCGAAGCTTGCGATGCCGGGCGAGAGCACGAACGTCGCCTTGTCCCGTCCGGCCAGGGCGCTCTCTCCGAGTATGGCGCCGAGCCAGGCAGCGGGATTCTCCACGGTCGGTACGCACGCCGCGCACCCCTCCGCCATTCGATGGGCCCGATGCAGCAGGGTCGCGACATCGACGCCGATCAGCGCCGCCGGGACGAGGCCGAAGAACGACAGCGCCGAGTAACGGCCGCCAATATCGCGCGGGTTCTGAAAGGTGCGGCGAAAGCCGCGCTCGCCGGCGAGTCGCTCGAGCGGCGTGCCGGGATCGGTGATGGCGACGAACTGCGCGCCTCGTGCGCCGGTGCGCTCCCAGAAGTGCCGGAAGAAGCTGTCGCTCTCCTGGGTGGTCCCCGACTTGCTCGAGATGAGAAACAGCGTCCGCGCCAGATCGGCGCCCGCTTCCGCCTCCCGCACGGCGCGCGGATCGGTGCTGTCGAGGACGTAAAGCGCCGGGTGTTCCGGCGCCGCCCCGAACGCGCGCCACAAGACCTCCGGTGCGAGACTGGAGCCGCCCATCCCGCAGAGCACTACCCGATCGAACTCCGCGCGCACCTCGTCGGCGAAGGCCTTCAGTGCCTTCACCTGCTGCGCCATCGCCTCGCCCACCGTGAGCCACCCCAGCCGATCTCGGATCTCGGGCGTGCCCGGGTCATCCTTCCACACCGTCGGGTCGCGAGCCCAGATCCGCCTGGTGAGCTGGGCGGCTTCGATGAAGGTGATCCGCCGGGCGACGGCGGCATCGACGACGGGGAATACCGCCGAATGACCGGGCGGCGCCTTGGAGGCGAGCGCCTTGCGCTTGTTCCCGATCACGCTGAGCACTGCCTCGAATGACGTGATGAACTTCTCGATTCCCTCGTCCTCCAGGGCGCGGGTGACGTCGGTGAAATCCACCCCGCCCGCCACCAGCCGGTCCATGATCAGGCGGGCTGCGCTCGCATCGTCAGACAGCGTGGGCCGGACTGTCCCGTGATCCTCGAACAGCTGGAGCGTCGCCGGCGGCATCGTGTTGATGGTATCGGGCCCGATGAGGGAATCCACGTAGAGCACGTCCGAGTAGCTCGGGTTCTTGGTGCCGGTGCTGGCCCAGAGCAGTCGCTGGGGCCTGGCCCCGGCGGAGGCCAGGCGCTTCCAGGCGGCGCCCTTCAGCAGATCGCGGAACCACGCATAGGCCAATTGGGCGTTGGCCACCGCGACCTTGCCTCGGAGGTCGAGCAGCGCTCCGTCCAGCGCTTCGATTCGTCGATCGGTCTCCGTGTCCACCCGGCTCACGAAGAACGAGGCCACGGAGGCTAACCGGTCGATCGGCTTGCGGGCCTTGATGCGGGCTTCGAGCGCGCGCAGGTAGGCCTCCGCCACCGCGCGGTAATGCTCCAGAGAAAAGAGCAGGGTGATGTTGATGTTGATGCCCTCGGTGAGAAGCCGCTCGATCGCGGGCCACCCCTCCCGGGTGCCGGGCACCTTGATCATGAGATTGGGGCGATCCACGGCAGCCCAGAGCCGCCGCGCTTCGGCGACCGTCTGCTCGGTCTCGCGGGCGAGCGAGGGCGAGACCTCCAGTGACACGAAGCCGTCCTGGCCCGCCGTCGCGTCGTACACGGGCCGGAACAGATCGGCCGCCTCGCGGACGTCCTCGATGGCGAGCTCTTCGAACGCCGCGCGGTCGCCGTGCGGGGACGCCGCGAGCGTTCGCAGCTCCTCGTCGTAGTCGCTGCTGCCCCCGATGGCGTGTTCGAAGATCGTCGGGTTGGAGGTCATGCCCCGGAGGCCGTCGTCGATCAGCGCCTGCAGCTCGCCCGAGCGCAGCATCCCCCGCCGGAGGTAGTCCAGCCACACGCTCTGCCCCAGCTCGAGCAGAGCCTGCATGGCGGTCTGGGTCGTTCGTCTGGACATTTAAGCCATCCTCCCTGCCACGGCCGCGGCGCCGAGCAGCCCGACGCTCGGGTTCGTGACCACGTGCACCGGAATGCGCGAGAGCACTTCGGACATCCTTCCCTTGTCTCGGAACGCGGCCATGAAGAGACCGCTACGCAGGCGGTCCACCAGGCGTGGGGCGATGCCGCCCGCGAGATACACGCCGCCGGTCGCGACCACCGTGAGCGCCAGATTGCCTGCCTGCGCTCCATATATCGCACAGAAGAGATCTAGTGCGCGATCGGAGACACAGTCCGTCTTGTCCAGGGCGTGCCGGACGATGACGGCGGGGGGATCTTCCTTCTCCAACTCCGCATGAATCGCCGCGTGCTCGGGTGTCACCGCGGAGGCGAGGAGATACCGGTAGATGTTGACCAGACCGGGCCCCGAGAGCAGCCGTTCCCAGGACACATGACCGAACTGCTGGCTGAGGAACTCGAGCAGGCCGGCCTGGAGCGCGCCGCCCGGGGCGAAATCGGCGTGGCCTCCCTCGGAGGGCAGCACGCGGTAATGATCCCCGTCCCACAGCAGGAACGCCTGCCCCAGGCCGGTCCCCGCGCCGATCAGCGCAATGGATCCGTGCTGGATCGGGGTTCCCTCCTGGAGCGTGGCCAGATCGGAGGGGCCCAGCAGCTCGATCCCGTATCCCACGGCCACGAAGTCGTTGATGATCGTGGTCGCGGGAATCTCGATCTCGGCGGCCAGCCGCCGGACGTTGATGGTCCAGGGCAGGTTCGGCGCCGTGCAGTTGTCGCCGACAATAGGACACGCGACGCCGAAGCAAGCTCGGTCGGGACGGCCGGCGATGTCCTCGCAGAAGCGCCGCACGATCGGGCCGAGCCCCGGATAGTCTCGGCTGCGGAATATGCTCTCCCGCACGACGCGGGCGCTTGCGCGGCTCAGCTCCACCGTCGCGATCCGGGCGTTGGTGCCGCCCACATCGCCCGCGAGGACGATCACGTCGCTCCGCTCCGGACAGTGAGCCCGGCGGCCGCGGCCTGATCCAGGAACCAATGCCCTTCCCGCGCCAATTGCGCCGGCACCTCGCGCGGCGTCCATGGACCCTCGATAGCCCGCGCGACCATCGCCGCCTTGGGCTCGCCGGTGGCGATCACCGCGACGCGTCGCGCAGCCTCGATCACCGGCGGCGTGATGGTCAGCCGCTGGACCGGCGGCGTCGGGCCGTGCGCCGGCACCACGAGCCGAAGCCGCTCATCCAGCGTGGCGGACCCGGGGAAGAGCGATGCGGTGTGGCCGTCCGCACCGATGCCGAGCACCAGAACGTCCAGGTGAGGCGGGAGGGCTCGCTCGTAGTCCCGCGCCGCCTGCTCCAGGTCGGCGCGGTCGGCCTCCATGCGATGGACCCGGTCAGGCGGAAGCGCGACGCGGGAAAGGAGAGCGCGGCGCACCATGTAGTAGTTGCTCTCGGGATGATCCGGAGGAACGGCCCGCTCGTCGCCGAAGAAGAGCTCTACCTTCTCCCAATCGATGACCGGATCGCCGGCCAACTCGCGGTAGACGGGCTCGGGCGTGCGGCCCCCCGCCAGGGCCAGCGCACACCGTCCCCGCTCGGTAATGGCCTTCCTCACCTCCATCCCAAGCCAGGCTGCGGCCGGCCGGACCAGATCCTTCAGCGCGGGCACCACGGTCAATTGCGCCAGGCTCATCGCACCGGTATCGGTTCGCGCCGGGCGAGCTGGGCCCGCGCCGCTTCGAGAACGTGCTCGACGGTGAAGCCGAACTTCTTCTGCAGCTCCTTGAGGGGTGCCGACGCGCCGAAGCTGGCCATGCCGACCATCGTGCCCGCGGGACCGACGTACCTCTCCCAGCCGAAGGTGCTGGCCTGCTCGACCGAGACCCGCGCGGTCAGCTCGGGGGGGAGCACGCTGTCCCGGTAGGACTGGCTCTGCTGCTCGAACAGCTCCCAGGAGGGCATGCTGACCACGCGGGCGCGGATGCCCTCGCTCGCGAGCCGCTCGAAGGCCTCGAGACAGAGCGCCACCTCGCTGCCGGTGGAGAGGAAAATCACGTCGGGTCTTCCCCCCTCGGCGTCGGCCAGGACGTAGGCGCCCCGGGCAAGCCCGGCGGCCGAGGCGTAGCGCGAGCGATCGAACGTGGGAATCGGCTGGCGCGAGAGCACCAGGACCGCCGGTTCGTGCTGCAGCTTCGCGATGACTCGCCAGGCCTCGACCACCTCGTTGGCATCCGCGGGCCGAATGGTGATCAGGCCCGGAATGGCCCGAAGCGAAGGCAGTTGCTCGATCGGCTGATGCGTTGGTCCATCCTCTCCCACGCCGATCGAGTCGTGCGTGAAGACATGGATCGTCGGAATCTCCATGAGCGCGCTCAGGCGGAGGGCGGGCCGTGCGTAATCGCTGAAGATGAGGAACCCCGCGCCGAAGCCCCGCACCTTGGAGAGCGAGAGCCCGTTCACCACGGCGCCCATCGCGTGCTCGCGGACTCCGAAATGCATGTTCCGGCCGCCGGGGCTGTCCGCGGTCAGGTCGCCCGCGCCGTCGAAGGTGAGCCGGGTCTTGGTGGAGGGCGTCAGGTCGGCGGCGCCGCCGATCAGCCAGGGCAGGTTCATCGCGATGGCATTGAGCACCTTTCCCGAGGCGTCGCGCCCCGCCATGCCCTTGGGGTCCGCCGGGAAGCTCGGCAGGTCCCGGTCCCATCCATCGGGCAGCCGGCGGCGCTGCATGCGATCGAGATGATCCGCGAGAACGGGGTATTGCTTCTGGTATTCGTCGAACCGCCTGAGCCAGCCCTCATGCAGCTCCCGCCCGCGGCGGCCGATCCCGTCCCGGAGGTGCTCGCGAACACCGTCGGGCACCAGGAACCTGGCATCTTCCGGCCAGCCGTAAAAGCGTTTGGTGAGGCGGATCTCCTCTTCCCCCAGCGGCTCGCCGTGGGCGGCGCCGGTATCCTGCTTGTGGGGCGCGCCGTAGGCGATGTGGCTGTCCACGATGATGAGGGTGGGCCGATCCGTGGTGCTCTGGAAGACCCGCAAGGCGCGCCGCAGCATTTCCAGATCGTTCGCGTCTCCGACCCGGGTCACATTCCAACCGTAGCCGATGAAGCGCGTGGCGGTATCGTCGGAGAACGCCCAGTCGGTATGGCCCTCGATCGAGATCTTGTTGTTGTCGTAGATCCAGCAGAGGTTCGAGAGCTTGAGGTGGCCGGCGAGCGAGGCCGCCTCCCCCGAAATGCCTTCCATCATGTCCCCGTCGCCGCAGAGCGCGTACACGTCATAGTCGAACAGCTCGAACCCCGGACGATTGAAGTAGGCCGCCTGCCAGCGCCCCGCGATCGCCATTCCAACGCTGGTCGCCACCCCCTGGCCGAGCGGCCCGGTGGTGGTCTCGACCCCGGAGGTCAAGCGGTACTCAGGGTGACCGGGACACTTGCTGCCGAGCTGCCGGAAGCGCTTGATGTCGTCCAGCTTGACGGCGAGCTCCCCCTGGCGCTCGTACTGCGAGTTCACCGCCTTCACGCCGGTAAGATGCAGCATCGAGTAGAGCAGCATGGACGCGTGGCCGTTGGAGAGCACGAACCGGTCGCGGTTGGGCCAGATGGGGTCTTCGGGATCGAAGCGCAGGAAGTCCTGCCAGACACAATAGACGACCGGAGCCAGAGCCATCGGCGTGCCGGGGTGGCCGGAGTTGGCCGCCTGGACGGCGTCCATGGCGAGAGTACGGATGGTGTTGATGACCAGGAGGTCGGCGGATTGCGGTTGCGGGGACATGGGGCTTCCCCCCCTTTGGCATCGAGGCCCAGTAAGTGACTTCACCTGCGGTCAATTCGCCACTCCCGGAGCATCGGACGGGGGGCCGCTCCATTCGTTCCACAACGACACCAAGCGAGCCAACCTACAACTTGGCGTTGGTTCAGAAGGCAGCCGGGCACAAGTCCATTCGGACCACGGTGGGCTACGTGCACCTGTGGACGACGACCTCACCGTCCTTGTCGCTCGATCGACGTCACGGGCGCCGTCAGTGACGAGCGCTGAGGAGAAGCTGCTCGCGGTCGGCTGAAGCTGGTCGGTAGCTGACCCGTGCGCCCCCAAGGCTTCGGCCCCGGGGGCGCTAGGCGAATCGCGCAGAAAGTGTTTCGTGACTCTGCGTGACGGGGTTGATTGATACTTACCGGAGCGTTCCCCAGATCGTCGTCCGCAGTCCAGACGCAATTCGAGTGATAACCCAGTAAGGACAGTTCCCGAGGTGCGCATATGAAGCCCGATCTGATGGCGAGCACAATGTGTTTGTGCCTTCTGCTGGGAGTCTTGGGAAGTCGCCTAGCTCCCTTGTCAAGGCGCGGAGCCGCCTGCGACGCAGGAGATCTTACCGAAGTGGTCGGGTATACCGCTATCACGTCAATGAACGTCGTGGGCGACTTCGAAGGAGCGGACTTCGACAAACCAGTCAAGCTCGACAATGGCATGATCTTCGAGTTCACCGAATACAACTATAACTACAGCTACAGGCCCGAGGTTATCGTCTTTGCTCGGGCGGCGACGCTGCAGGGGCGCTCGGTCACCTTGTACAAGCTCCTGATCGACGAGGAACTCTACGACGCCATACGCGTGCGCTAGAGTCTAGTGCGAGGAGCTCCCGTCCCCCGCGTACCCAGTAGGGAATGGACAGGATCGAGGAGTGGGTCGGTCGCTCAGCTATGCACTGCGATTGGGGATATCTTCACTCGCGGCGCAGGGTGACGGTGATTGTGCCTTCCTTATGGCCAGCCAGGAAAGCGCATGGAGCGAAGATAAGAAAGAAGCAGCACGCTTTCTCCTTGTTGAATTCGCCGGCAGTGATCGTCTCTGAGATGACACGCCAGCCTTCAGAATCAAGTTGCTCCAGCCTTTGAGTCTTCTGCAACTGGCCGGCGGCGGTGTTCGGAAACTGCACGGTCATGAACTCAGCCATCAGAAGCCTCCTAAGGCGAAAACGGACGGGAGAAGAGACACTCCGACGCCGAAGCCTGTTGCAAACCGAAGAGGATTATTGGAGACACGCCAACCCAGCAGCTGAGTCATGCCATCGAGAGCAAGGGAAGCGGAGAAGAGAGCACACGCGAGTGGCATCTGTCCTCGCCATGGAATCGCAAGGAACGAAGAGATGCCTCCGATAATGAGTCCGGTACAGCGCGCGCAGACATGGAATTGACGACCCTCAAGTCGGAAGGAACGATCCGGAAGACGATGGCAGCCCCACCAACGGTGCATCCAGATGGCGTCTATGAACAACGCACTGAGCATGCGGACGTATGCCCGATAAAGAGTTGCTCGGAGACCGTGTCGTGTCCGTTCTGGTGAAGCCACTTTCGCGGGCGTCCTTTCGAAGGGTTGCCACAAGATCCCGTTCCCGGGTCCGTGCCCTAGGGCGCCCCGGCCAGCGCGAGATAACAGGTCAGCGCGAACTTGAAGGGCCCGCGCGGGGCGGTATCGACGTCAGGAGCTCGGCTGCGTCTGGAGACGCAAGCAGAAGGCCAGTGCAGCCGTTCATTGTCGCGTTAGGGTGGTGATGAAGCGATCTCGCGATATGCAATGAGCCTTGCGATGTCCAATTGGGGCCTGGCCGTCGGCGGCCCGTGTGCTTAGGACGCGGACAGCCGGCAGAGCGAGTCCGAGGAGCTATCGCGACAAGTCAGCGCTGCGGTTCCAATGCGTTGGCGAGTCGGGCATTTCGAAACTCTGCGTGGGCAGACGTGAACTCACTGTTGCCGTACTACGCGGCTGTTGGCGGCCCTCCCTTTTACAGTAGACCTTCTCCTTAAGCGCCTCGCGGCCTTGACCGCCGTCATCCGTCACGAAGGGCACGGCCCGCAGGCGCCCGGCCGCTTCGGGGGTTCACTCCGCTCGAAGGCAGACAGCGGGAGCCCAGCTTTCTTCCCTACTAAGCAGGTCCTTTGCCGGACTAGGGATCTTCAGCCTCGCCGTCACCTGCGGTCTTAAAAGTTCGCGTCTCGCACCCGGCGCCGCACCGGGGCCGAGCGGCAGGTCTGAACGTTCGCTTTTCGCACCCGGCGCCAGGGCCGGGCCGAGCTCGTCACGTCAGCGCAAACACGTTCGCAGCGAGGACCGCATGGTGAGCGTGATCGGGAGGGAGGAGGGAGAGAACTGGCGTGCACGCGGTCCCTCAAAACCCGTGAAAGGAATGACTTGGGACACAATTGAGGGCAGTCGGGCGTGGCCCTCAGACGACCCGGCGTCTGCTTCGCTTCCCGTGTGGCTGCTCCTTGCCCCGGCAGCGACTGACCAAGTTGTGCCCCAATCTGTGCCCCAGAAGGCGAAGGGTCCTTCCCAAAAGGGGCGTAACTCGTTGTTCTGCAAAGAGGCGCCGGTCGGAATCGAACCGACGAATCGAGGTTTTGCAGACCTCTGCCTTACCACTTGGCTACGGCGCCGAACTATGCAGGGCTTGAACTTATCACGTCGGGGGCTGCTGGAGAACCCTCTGACCGTGCCCAACTGTGCCGTTGAACCGCTTGGCCACCGCTGCGGCGAGCCGGTCTTGGTTGATGATGTTGTCTTGCCGAAGAGCCTCTCAGTCGTTCATCCTTCGCAACGCCGAGCCCTTGTGCAAGGCGATGTGGTCGGTCTTGTCGCTCTTGATTTCATACTGTGGCTCAGCCTCGTTCGCATGGTGGATGTACCCTTTGTAACTAACGTTTTGCGTGTGCACCTTGATGATTGTCCCGCTGACGTGCCCAGCCTCCGAGTTCCAGGTTACGTGATCGCCCACTTTGAACCCTCTCTTCATGACGGGCCGCCTCGGATTGGACGACATCAGCCCTCCTTAGAGTCTGACAGTGGAAAGGGAACATGAGATCTCTCGTGCAAGCCCATCAGTTGTTTGACCCGGTCGAGCGTCGGGATAGCGAGCAGACGGGCGCGCTCCGCGCCCTCAGCGAGGATGGCATCAAGCGCCTCCGGCTGGGCCGACAGACCCAAGTACGTTTGCCGAATGGGCTGCAGCGTTGTGACCACCAAGTCCGCGACCGCGCGCTTCAAGACGGTGTAGCCCTTTCCCACGAACGCGGCCTGTACCGCCTCACGGCCCTGGCCCGACAGCAGTTCGTAGATCGTCAGGAGGTTAGTCACGCCCGGGGACGCGTGCTCGGGCCGGACCTCACGCCCCGAATCGGTGACGGCGTGCGTGATCGCGTGGTGGATCACATCTGGGGGATCGACCAGGCCGATGGCGTGGCCTTTCCGGGCCTCTCCCAGACTCTTGCTCATCTTCGCGCTCGGATCGTCCAGGCCCATGATCCGCGCGCCGCTCGGCCGGAGCATCGCTTCCGGGAGCGTGAAGACCTCTCCGAAGAGGGCGTGAAACCGCCGCGCGACGTCGCGGGTGAGCTCAATGTGTTGCCGCTGATCCTCACCGACGGGGACCAGGTCGGTGCGATAGAGCAGGATGTCCGCCGCCTGCAGCACGGGGTACGCGAGCAATCCCGTCCCTACGCTCTCGAGATCGGCGGACTGGGTCTTGAACTGAGTCATGCGCTCGAGCCAGCCGACCGGCGTCACGCAGCTGAGGAGCCATGCCAATTCTGCGTGTGCTCCGACGCGCGACTGAACGAATAGGATCGCGCGTGCGGGGTCGATGCCGCACGCCATGAGCACGGCCGCCGTCTCGCGCACCTTGGCCCGGAGGTGAGCAGCCCGCGCGGCCTCGGGAATTGTCAAAGCGTGGAGGTCGGCGATGCAAAAGATCGCCTCGTGCTCCGCTTGCGCCGCGACCCAGAGGCTGATCGCGCCGATGTAGTTGCCCAGGTGGAGCTTCCCTGTCGGCTGGACACCGGAGAAAACCCGCCGCCTCGCCACTAGCCCTCGTCTCCCAGCACCACCACCCCAATCAGCGCCAACGGTACCGCACCGATGAGCCACATGACCACTCCCGCAAGATGCTGGTCGGCGAGGGGTGATAGGCCCGCGGCGCCGGTTGTGGCGTTGTAATGAGAGTACCACGCGCCCGGCGCGAAGGTGAGCAACGCCCCGAGCAATCCGCCCGTCGTAGTTCCTGCAAGGAGGTAGAAGGCCCGAAATGCGTTCGACCGCTCAGCTAGGTCGATCCCGAGGAGTGGCCACCAGTAAAGCATGTAAGCGACAACGAACGAAAGGTGCTCGGCGGCGCAGAGCAGCGGAAGCAAGATCCGCCGCGCGCCCGCAAAGTCGAACTCTTCCCCGGCCTTGGTGGGCGCAGGCGAACGGGCATGAGTGACGATCCAGATCCAGACGACCGTCCAAGTGCCAGCGACGACAGCGAACGCGGCGAATACGACCCATGCGTTCATGACGGCGTTCCTTCAGCTGCGAGCATAGACTCCTGTCGCGCAAAAGAACCTATGCGACCTCGGGCGCGAGCACGCGAGGTCGCATCAGATTTCATCGCCGCAACGGCAGCAACGAAGCTTCGTGTAGAAATCACGACCGCACGGCCGGACGGATGAACGCTACCTCCCCGCCTTCGGGAGCCCGAAGACGAAGACCGTGTTGCCCAGCGGGAAGCTCAGCTGGAAGTTCCCGCCCGCCGCCACGGCGATGAACTGCTCGCCGTCAACCTCGAACACGGAGGGTGCCGCGTTGGCGCCGGCGCCGCAGTTGAACTTCCACAGGACCGCGCCGGTCTTGGCGTCGTACGCCTTGAACCAGCCGTTGCCCTCTCCGGTGAACACCAGCCCCCCCGCCGTGGCGGTCGCGCCGCCCATCATTGGCTGCTCGGTCTTCACCGACCAGGCGATCTTCCCCGTCTTCAGGTCAATCGCGTTGACGTTGCCGTATTCGCCAGAGAAGCCGCCGCCCTTGTCGTCCGGGATGCGCAAGAAGGCGGAGCCCAGCCACACCCGACCCTTCTCCCACGGCGCGTAGTGGGTCTTGTAGTGCATCGGCTGATTCAGGCCGACCGTGTACGCGTAGGCGAGGCCCGGGTTCACGGCGATCGGGGACCACTCCGAGCCGCCGTTAGCGCCCGGGAGCATGAACGTCCCCTCGGGAGTCGGGAGCGCGAACATGTTCTGCTGCGGGACGAACGCGTCCGACTTCCGGATCAGTTTCCCGGTCGCCGCGTCGAGGACGTAGACCCAGCCCGTCTTGCCAGCGTGGACCACGGCTTTCTTGCCGTCGACCATGACGATCACGGGGGGGCTCACAGCGTCCAAGTCCCACACGTCGTGCGGCACGGTCTGATAGCCCCACTTGAACTTGCCGGTGTTCACGTCGAGGGCCACGATGCCATCGGTCCAACGGTTGTCACCCGGGCGGACCGAGCCGTCTAGGTCGGGCGATGGGTTGCCGACCGCGACGTACAGCGTCTTCGTAGCGTCGTCATAGGCCGGCGTCATCCACACGCCGCCGCCGCCATTCTGCCAGGCGTCAGCGTACTTGGCCGAGTCGGTTTTCTCCTTCGCGATGTCCCGATGGAGGTCGTTGCCCTCCGGCGTGGTCTTGGCCCACGTGCCCCACCAGCCGCCATCCTCCGGCGAGGGGATTGAATACCACGTCCAAGCGAGCGCGCCCGTCGCGCCGTAGAACGCCTTCACCCAGCCACGAATGCCGTACTCTCCCCCAGACGTCCCGGCGATGACTTTGTCGCCAATCGCGAGCGGCGCCATAGTGAAGGTGTAACCAGCCGCGGGGTCACCGACCTGTACTGCCCACTTCTCCTCACCGGTCTGTTGATCGAGCCCGATCATTTGGCCGTCCAGCGTCGCGACGTAGACCATGCCGTTCGCTACCGCCACGCCGCGGTTGTTGTAGCCGCAGCATGCGGTGCTGACCGGCCCGGTCTTGTGCACGTGTTCCCACAGCACCTTCTGCGACCGCAGATCGAACGCCCGCACGATGTTGTTGGGCTTCACGGGCGACGTGATGTACATGATGCCGTTGACGACAACCGGCGTGGTCTCGAA